>JAZRNJ010000242.1:0-10690 GCA_045648125.1 Acutalibacteraceae bacterium | reverse complement strand
CCTTTCCTTTTGCCATAATCGACGCATATGTAATTCCGTATTTACAGGCAACCTCACCTTCAAAAGGAACAATATCACAATCCATTTCAAAAAACACTTTGGGATTCTGTTTCATAAGGTCGATTTTTTTACCTCTTCTTGCTCCGTGAAGATACAAGGTAAGTTTATCGTTTTCATAAGTGTAGCCATAGTTCATTGGCACAACATAAGCCTCATCTCCATCAACAAGACCTAAATGCAAAACTTTGCATTTGTCGAGAATCTCAAGGATTTTGTTTATATCCGTAACTTCTCTTTCCCTTCTTGTCATTCCGTTCATGTTTATTCTCCTTTTACTATTCTTATTGCCATATCAGTATCATCAGGCTTTGTTCCAAGATAATATGTACCAAAACGAGAAGATGTGAATTCTTTTTCTTCGTATTCTTCACCTGTTACGGGATTGAACCATTGATAAATATATTTTGTTTCAGCCTCAAGGTTTCCTACAGTACCTGTTTTTAATCCACCATAATTCCATGTATTGTTTTTTTCTGCTACGTTTTCATCTGTGAATGAATAGAAATAAACCACGATTTCTGTGTTGTTTTCATTACTTGCATAAGTATAGTAAACATTAGTACAGGGAGCAAAATATGAAAGATTATCAAATCGTGGGATAAGATTATACCATTCACATTTTTCAAGGAAAATTCTCATATAGCCTACCTGATATGAGCTTTCATATTCAAGTGAATCCTGCCATGTGGCATTTATCTTTTCTTCACTTGTTATTGTGTCAACACCGTCAGAACTATCGTTTTCTTCGTCGTATATGTTGAGATAACTCCATGTATCATGACCACCCCAACCGTATCCGTACATGCCGTTAAGGTAGGATACCCATCCCTGCATTCTTGCACCGAAGTTTTTGGTCCAAAGGTAGCAATACTGTCCCTCGTAATTTATTACGGGTTTGCCCTGAGAGTTGTACCAGAAATCTTTTTCTCTTGTAAAATCACTTTGTTCTGTTTTGGAAGGTGTCCATTGTGCAGCGTAGAAAGTGTGTGCTTTTACATCACGGAAACAGGACGGCATAGCATCATTGTTATAAATTCTGCATTTGTCAGCTGCGCCATCACCATTGCCGTAGGCAGCAGTTGTGCCACTGTTTTCCTGATGTGCTGTAAGAGGTTGAGTGTATGGGTCGTATTTTGCAATATATTCAGCAACTAATTTATAAGGGTTGTTGATGTAATTCCAATCAGGATGTGATGTTTCGTTACAATAGAAATCGTTGTCAACTTCCTGACCTAAGGTCCACATTACAGGGTATGAGCCATAACGGGCAACCCAATAACGGGAAATTTTTTCAAGATAATGTTTTGCTTCATCAGATATTTCTTTCATGCCATCTGCAATGACTTTGTCAGAATATCCTCCGTTGTTTGCAATGAGGACTTCCATAAAATAGGGAAAGAAGAATTGTGCATTTGCATGAACAAGTCCTGAATCAGCAATAATTTTAAATTTTTCATCGTTGATTCTGAAACCTTCTATGTCACTCTCTGTAATTCCATCGTGCATACTGAAAGTGGCATCAATAGGTTCACTCTGAAAAACGGTAAAGTTCTGAGAAACGCGTTTTTCACAGATTGTTTTTACCATGTCAACGGTTTCGCCACCCATACTCCAATGAGTGTCGCCAAGATAAAAGAAAGGTGTGCCGTCAGCATAAGTGAAATATTTTTCGCCGTAAGCTGTTGTGACAAAACCGTGTTTATAAATATCAAGACTTCCTGAATATTCCTTACAGATTACTTTGCCCATTTTGTTGTGGAGAGATAAATTTTCTTTATCTGTACAAACAGTCTCAAAAAACCATTCACCTTCTTCGGGACAAACAAAACGTACCTTCCATGTGTTACCACCGTCCCAGAATGCAGGGACAGTATAAATTTTTCCGTCACCATAAAGAAGAAGATCTACATCAACATCATTAAAAGGGTCTGAATATTTCTTTTCACTTTCAAATACAATTTCTTCTGAAACCCAGGTTTCTGCGTTGTAAGTGGCTTCAGGGATTATGTTTATTTCACCATTATATTCTTTGTAAGAGGGCGTAATTTCAGGAGCAGATGGAATATTCAATTCATCAGTTTTGGTAATTGTATTCCATACTCTACCCAAAAGGCTCACGAAATTAGTGCCGTGTTTTTCAAAGAAATCTACAAAAGGAGGAACGGAAATTTCCTCGCTTTTTGCCTGAACAGGCATGGCAAAAACGGAAAGAACAAGTGTAAGAGTAAGAATTGCAGAAATAAATTTTTTCATTTCACATCACCTTTTAAGCGGTTATTTTAACAGACAAACTGTTTCACAATGGGAAGTTCGGGGAAATAAATCAACGGGAGTTGCCTCAACAACTTCAAAGTTATATTCTCTGAAAATTTCGCAATCACGTGCAAGTGTTGCAGGGTCGCATGAAACATAGACAACTCTTTCTGGGTTAAAATCTGAAATTGTTTCAATAAGTTTTGGGGTGAGACCTTTTCGTGGAGGGTCCACTATAATTATGTCAGCCGTAATGTTTTTTTGTTTTAAAACCTCGGCTGCTTTTTCTGCATCGCCACAAATGAATTCCGTATTTTTTCTGTCATTTATTTTTGCATTTTCTTTAGCATCTTCAATGGCTTCCGGAATGATTTCCACACCGATTAGTTTTTCAGCATCTTTTGCTGTGCAAAGACCAATTGTGCCTGTGCCACAGTAAAGGTCGAGAACATTTTTGCCGTGGACATCTCCCATATATTCTTTTGCTTTATTATAAAGTCGTTCAGCCTGACGTCTGTTGACCTGATAGAAAGAAAGAGGGGAAATTTTGATTTTTGTATCACACAGAATATCTGTTATGTAGTCATCTCCGAAAAGAGTTACACATTTTTCACCGAGAATGACATTTGTTTTTTCAGGATTTATGTTAAGGATAATGCTTTTAACCTGAGGGAATTTTTCTGTGATTACTCTAATCAGTTCATCCTGATTTTTAATTTTTTTCTGAGCAGAGACAAGGGTAAGCATTATTTCATTTGTTGCCTCTGCAATACGGAGATAAATGTGTCTTAAAACACCTTTGTTTGTTTTTTCATCATAAGAAGGTATATTATTTCTTTCTGCCCAAAGGCAAACTTCTTTTACGATTTCTGAAAAGATTTCAGGTTGAAGAAGACAATCTTCGCAGGGGATTATATCATGAGTTCTTGCAGCAAAAAATCCTGCATAAACTTTTCCGTTTTCATTTTTAACGGGATACTGTGCTTTGTTTCTGTATCTTAAACTGCTTTCGGCAGGAATTATCGGTTTTAAGTTTATGTTTTCTATGTGTCCGATTCTTGTGAATGCATCACGGACACCTGTTTCTTTGATTTCAAGTTCATCTCTGTAGTTTACGTGGCGATAACAACAACCACCACATTTTTTGAAAACTTCGCAATCGTTTTCTTTTCTTTTAGAAGAGGGAGAAATTATTTTTTCGATTTTGCCGATATTATAATTTTTCTTTGATTTGATTATTTTTATTTCGAGTTCATCACCTGTTACTCCACCTGCAACAAAGCATACAACTCCGTCCACCCTGCAGACACCAAAGCCTGAAGAGTTGATTGATGTGATATTTACTTTATGGCAACTATTCTTCTGAGCCATTTTATTCATCCTTTAAAAAGCAAAGTGAGGCTGATTGCTCAGCCCCACCCACCAAAAATTTTTATTTAATTATGCTGCAGGTTTTTCTGCAGGTTTTTCTTCGGGGGTTGCTTCAGGAGTTGTTTCACCTGTAGAACCGCCAAGACCTGAAATGAACTGGTTAAATACATCTGAGAAGCCTTTAGGACCAACAAAGTTATAAATAAGTTCGTTGAGAGCTGAAAGGATTTTGTCGAGAATAGTATCTCCGAGAGAAGGCTCTGAGGGAGCATCATAGTAACCGATTTCTACAAGATAGTTGTAGAGAGCTTCAATGACTCTGTCATCTGCTTCACGGTTATTGATTGTATTTTCAAGCACTGCTTCTGCATTTGCAACAAGTCTTGAGAGAACTTCAGCCTGTTCAGCTGTAAGAGCAAAGCCTTCAACTTCACCTGCAAGAAGAGCTTTTGCGTTGGGAAGATGATCTCTCTTAAGATCTTTTACATCTCTTGAATCGTTGAACTGAGGATATTTGGGTGTATCGTGAACTGATTTTACTTCGTCAAATACGATAGCATAGCAGAGTTCAAGAGCAGTATCATTCCATGTAAGTTCATGAGTCTGTCTGTAGAAGCACCATGTTGTTTCGGGGAAATAAGATGTTGAAACGTCAATAGAGTTATCAGGTGAAACGTGGTTATGAGTTTTGTCTTTACAGTTAGAGCCTGTTGTTGCACCGCTGAGAGGAAGCTGTGTTCCTGCTGTAGCAGCAGTTGTGCCTACACCTGTTGAAGAAATCTGGATGATTTCGTCTGAGTTTGTTGTTTCAGCAGATTCAAAGAACTGGAAGAATGCGAAGTCTGATGTTTCTTCACCGAATCCCATACCGTAACCGCAGATGAAATAGAATTCCATACCATATTTATCACGGCAGTTGTAAAGAGTTTTCTGAACATCGCCCTGAATCTGATGATATTCATCTGTTTCAAGTTTGATAGCCTTCATGTGGTCAGCTGTAAGGTATTTCTTTGCGATTGCATCATATCTGTCATAGGGAACAAGTGAGAAGAATGATGTTGTTGTGCAGATAAGGTTTTCAACAATTGCTGAAAGAGCCTGGTCGATAATTTCTCTGAGAACAGCTTTGGGGAAGAGACGAAGAGCGATGTTTACAAGGTTGCCGTAAGGATCGCCTACAAGGTCTGCAATGATGCCGTTATAGAGAAGGTCGGGAGCATTTTTAGTATATTTGAGTTCAAGAAGGTCTGCAAATACGTCACTACCGTTCCATGCGCCAACGATTGAAATAACTTTTTCAACATCCTGTTCTGATGCATATTTTGAAAGGTAAGCACTTGTAACTGTTGCACCCATGCTCATGGGAACAAGGATTACTTTTTCAGCACCTGTTTCTTTCTGAACAACGTTTTTGATAAAGTCGTTAAGACCATCAGCTTCAGCGAGAGTGTAAGAGAATGCTGAGTAGTTGTAGCAGTAAACGTTTTCTTCACCGATTATGTCGATGAGTTCCTGACAAGGAATTCTCTTGAGGAAGATTTCTTTACCTTCCTTACCTTTTTCGCCATACATAGTTTCGTAATTTGCAAGAGAGGTTCTGTATACGGGAGTTTCTACGTTTGCAGGGGGTTTACCGTTTTTGTCAAGTTTGCAGAATCCGAAGAGCATGTTTACAAGTTCTGCAAGCGCATCGCTTGAAACCATGTTTTTACCTGCAAGAAGTGTAAGGATAATGGGACCTGCTGCTTTGACGAGTGTAAGAATGTTATCAGCAGAACCGAGGTCAAGGTTTACGCCGATAAGATTCCAATGAGAGATGATATCTCCGTTGTCATCATAAGCATAAGTTTCTGACTGGCCGATACCGGGAAGGAAAACAACGGGAGTATGTTTTTTGCCTTCTGATTCAACAATTTCTGCAAGCTGTGACATATCGTCAACTTCTGTTGCAAAAACGCTTGATGCACCTGCAACTGCAAGTGTTGAAACAAGCATTGCAACGCAGAGTACAATTGAAATAATTTTTTTCATCTTTCTTTCCTCCTAAAATCAGGATAATTTTATACCAATAAATAATATCATATATGGAGTAAAAATACAATAGATTTATTTCAAAATTTTAAATGTTTTTACTTCACCCGGTTTAAGAAGGAATGTGAAAGAATTATTGTTTGTTTTAATCTCTTTTTCTTCAACTTCCATCATGTTGCATTCAATGATTTTTGAAATATCAAAACAAAAAGATATTGTCACATTCCCCTTTTGTTTTTTGCTTTCATAAAGTCTGAGAATGTATCCGTCTTCTGCCTGAGATTTTTTGAGAGCATCAATAACGATGTTGTCTCTGTCAAAGCTGATAAAGGATTTTTCTGCTTCGAGAGAACCATTTTCTGCAGTTTTTGAGAAGCCTTCCAACGGAAGATTAAGGTCGAAAGCTTCTTCAACAGTTGACTGAGACCACAAACCTTTATGGGGATAAAAACTGTAAGTGAAAGTATTTATTCCGTGGTCAGATGTTCTGTCGGGACAATTAGGAGAACGCATAAGAGTAAGTCTCATTCTGTTTTCAAAAATGTCGTAGCCGTATTTGGAGTCGTTGAGAATACTTACACCATAATCACCCTCTGAAAGGTCAGCCCATTTATGTGCAGAAACTTCAAATTTTGCAAGGTCGTAAGAAGTGGTATAGTGTGTAGGTCTTTCAATTGAACCGTGAGCGATTTCATAAGTTGCCCTGGTTGAAAGAATGTCGGTAAGGAATGAAGCTTTCAGAATTTTTTCTGTTTCGTACCAGTCAACCTCTGTTTCAAAGTCAAGACGTGATGAATTTCTTCTGAGAACAATTTTTTGTTTCACAGTTGATTTGTTAAATTTTCTTGTTATTTCAACAAAAGCTTTTTCACCGTCATCTTCAAAAACTTTTATTTCTTCTGCTTCTGTTAAATCCCAGAATTTTTTCTGATAGTTTATTTCAAGATTCCATGCACTTTCGTGAATAGGTTTATCCTGGAAAATTGTAAGAAGATTACTTTTGCCTGACAGCGTTTCTCTGTTGTTTGTTTTATCATAAATTGAAGTAATAAGACCGTTTTTATCAAAACGCACTCTGAGTTTCTCATTTTCAAGAATTTTTTCAGTTGCTTTTACGGGCTTGAATTTATTTTTGATTTCATCTTTTGAGAAAACCTTGTATCCCATTGCAGGAACATTATCTGCATAGAAAGTTATTCCGTCAACTGTCACATACCCGCTTCTTTTAAATGCAAGAAGGTTCCATACAATAAAGGAATCTTTGTCAGCAGAAATATTTTTATTAAGTTTTTCAATCAGATCAGATTTGATAGTATCTGCATCTTTCATTAATTTTTCAAAAACATTTTTTGCATCAATGTGTGCTTCGTGAATTGATGTTCCGGGGAGAGTATCATGGAACTGATTTTTAAGAAGAAGTTTCCATATCTCTTCAAGTTGTTCTTTGGGATATTTTTCACCTGAAACATTTTCAAGGAGTGACGCCAATATTTCTGTTCTTGTTACAAGAAATTCGCTTTGTCTGTTATATTTTTTGATTATTGCCTGTGAAGTGTATGTTCCTCTGTGGTTTTCGTAGTACATTTCGTCATACCATGTAGGGAGTTTATCACGATATTTTTCTGCTTTTTTGAAAAATTCAGAAACAGGAGCCTGTTTTACTTTCGGCATACCGGGAAGACTTCCGTAACGCTCTGCACGTTCCACCATACTGTAAGTGCATCCGCCACCACCATCACCGTAGCCATACATTCCGATTGTAGCAGGAAGAACATCAGCCTGTGAATTTTTGCTGTCATAGGAGATTACGTCTTCTGCGTCACATTCACCACCGTATCCATTGCCTTTTACAATGTGTGCAAGAACTTCACTTCCGTCAGCACCTTTCCATTTAAAGGTAGAAACAGGGAAAGGATTTATGTCCTGACCTGCAAGTTTTGCACTGACAAAATATTTCATACCGCTTCTTCTGATAATCTGAGGCAATGCCCATGAAAAACCGAAACAGTCAGGAAGCCAGTAAGTGTCGCTTTCGACTCCGAATTCATTTCTGAAAAATTCTCTGCCGTAGAGAAGCTGTCGGATAAGGGACTCACCACTTGCTACATTTGTGTCGGCTTCAACCCATGAATTGCCTTCGATAATCCATTTACCTTCTTTAATCTTTTCTTTGATACGTGCATATAAATCAGGATAATGCTTTTTAAGGAAATCGTAGAGAATAGCCTGACTCTGTGTGAAAACCATATCAGGATATCTGTCCATAAGTGCAAGATTGTTTGCCATTGTACGGGCAGTTTTTCTCACAGTTTCTCTTACTTCCCAAAGCCATGCGATGTCGATGTGGCAATGACCTGTGATATACACTTCGGAAGTAGGAATGTAAGAAATTTTTTTTAACTGTTCATCCAGATATTTTTTTGCTCTTATAATTGATTTTCTGCCGGTGTCACCGTCAAAATCAAAGTCAACCATGTGAACTGAGTCGTCAAGCGCCTCGTAAAGTTTTGCGTTTATATATCTGTCTTCAACAAAGGGAAGAGCATTCCATATTGTATTGATATCATAAATGTAACTTTCACATACAGGGTCAACAGCAACAATTCTTGCCTTTTCCATTGTATATGTTTCTGTTGTTGCACCTTCCATTGCAAAATCGCAGAAACCTGCAGAGTTGAGTGCGCCTTCAATTTCGATGTGTATTACTTCTCCGGCTTTTTTATAAACAGGGAGGAAAATCTGGTCTCTGTTTACCCAACCTGATTTCATGTTTGAACTTACTGCACCGACAATTTCACCGTTTATTCTGACAATTGCTTCTCCGCCGAAGTTGATTTCGAGGTACAGTTTTTTATTTGTAAGGTTTTCCGGAATAACAAAATCTGAACTGAACCATGTTGTTCTGTGATATCCTGTTTCCCATGTGTCACCTAATTTTCTTGTTTTTTCAGTGTTTTCCCATTTTTCAAGAACACCGTAATCGCTATGTATGCCGTCAACGGTTTTCCACTCTTCAATATTGCAGATGTCTGTTATCAGAAAAGAGGGGATCTGTTTTATCATATCAAAGAGTACGCCTTTTTTAATAGTTTTCATGTGTATCACCTCATGGAAAATATATCACATGGAAGTTAAGAAGTCAATTTCTTGCTGTCCAAAAGTATAAAAATACGATTTTTTTGTGCATATTTGCAGAAAGTATATAATTTTTTTCATCTTTTTTGAAAAAAATTATTGAAATTTTCCAAAACGCGTGATATAATGAACGAGTATTACGGCTGCAGAGTAAATCTGATTTTGCAGCAAACAGAGATACAAAGGAGGAATTTAGGTGAAATCCTATAATGCAAAAAACATTCGAAACATCGTAGTTGCCGGTCATGGTGGCAGAGGTAAAACTTCTCTTTGTGAAGCAATGCTTTATCTTACAAAATCAACAGACAGACTCGGAAGAGTTGCTGACGGAAATACAGTTCTTGACTTTGACGCAGAAGAAAAGAAGAGAAAGACTTCTGTTTCACTTGCTATGGCAGCAGTTGAATGGAAGGATACAAAAATCAACATCCTTGATACTCCCGGTTTCTTTGATTTCGCAGGTGGTATGAGTGAAGGTATGCGTGCAGCAGACTGTGCACTTATCGTTACAGCTGCAGGTTCAGCACTTGATGTTGGCGCTGAAAAAGCATACAAGGCTGCTACAAAGAGAGGCATCAGTAAAATTATTGCTATTACAAAATGTGATGCTGAAAATACAGATTACTATAAAACAATTGACGCTCTCAAAGAAGAATACGGCACAAAAATCTGCCCGGTTGTTGTTCCTTATTATGAGAACGATAAAGTCAAATGTTATGTAAGTTTCATCACAAACAAAGCTTATACATATAATAATGGTGTTGCAACTCAGGTTGATGTACCTGCTGATGACACTATTACAGCAATGAGAGAAGCATTCATCGAATCAGTTGCAACTGCTGATGATGAACTTATGGAAAAATTCTTCGAAGGTGAAGAATTTACAATGGATGAAATCGTAAAAGGCCTCAGTGAAGGTGTTGCTGCAGGCGATGTTATTCCCGTATACGGATGTTCAGGTTATAACATGGAAGCAGTTGACCTTGTTCTTGACGCTATGGTTTACGACGTTCCTTCTGCTGCAGCTGCTGCAGGTGAAATTGCAAAAGATGCAGACGGTAATGAAGTTGAACTTAAATGTGATGAGGATGGTGACCTTGCTGCTATATGCTTCAAGACAGTTGCTGACCCCTATGTTGGTAAAATGTCATACTTCAAGGTTGTAAGCGGTAAAATTACACCTGATGTTCAGCCCTATAACGCTAACAAAGAACAGCTTGAAAAAATGGGCAAAATCATTTTTGTCAAGGGCTCAAAACAGGAAGAAACTGCTTGTATCCCTGCAGGTGATATCGGTGTTATTGCAAAGCTTGGTGGCTTCAGAACAGGTAACACTCTTTGTAAGCAGAAGAAAGTTTATTTCCTTGACGGAGTTAAATTCCCTGAAGCATGTCTTTCAAGAGCAGTTAAAGTCCGTAAGAAGGGCGAAGAAGAAAAAGTTGCTGCAAGCATGACAAAGATTATGCACGAAGACCCCGTTATCAAGTTCTATATAGACAATGAAACAAGAGAACAGATCGTTGCAGGTCTTGGTGAACAGCATCTTGATGTTGTTGTTTCAAAGCTTAATAAAATGGGTGTTGAAATTGACCTTGCAATCCCAAGAGTTGCTTACAGAGAAACAATCCGTAAAACTGTTGAAGCACAGGGACGTCATAAGAAACAGTCAGGTGGTCATGGTCAGTTCGGTGATGTATGGGTAAGATTTGAACCCTGCGAAGAAATGGATCTCGTATTTGATAACGAAGTTGTTGGCGGTTCAGTTCCGAAGAACTACTTCCCTGCAGTTGAAAAAGGCTTGAGAGAAAGCGTTGCACGTGGTTTCCTTGCAGGATATCCC
>JAZRNJ010000241.1:0-13907 GCA_045648125.1 Acutalibacteraceae bacterium | reverse complement strand
AAAGACTGAGGGATTGTAAATACAGAAATTCTTAACAATCCTCCCGTCAGGCTACGCCTGCCACCTTTCTTCCAGAAACGGGAACCCCTTTGTCCTTCGGACATTTCCCCTAACAGGGGAATCGCCTTTACACAAGGAGGGTTTTTTGGTTTCATATAAATTATAATTTATGACGCTTTCATTCTCAGTTTCAGTTTATCGGCTATCATTGCGATAAACTCTGAGTTTGTAGGTTTACCTCTTGAATTCTGGATTGTATATCCGAAATATGAGGAAAGAACATCCACATCACCTCTGTCCCACGCAACTTCAATTGCATGTCTTATTGCTCTTTCTACACGTGACGGGGTTGTTCTGAATTCTTTTGCAACTGTAGGATAAAGAAGTTTTGTAACGGAAGACATCATTTCATCATCTTCAATTGCAAAAATTATTGCTCTTCTCAGATACTGATAACCTTTGATATGTGCAGGAACACCAATCTGGTGCATAATTTCAGAAACTGTCAGTTCAAGGTCGTCAGCTTTTCTTTCCTGTACAGCTGATAAACCTGAAACATTCCAGTTGATAATCTGCCTGATACGTTCTGCAAGCATAATATTATCAAAAGGTTTTATCATGTAATAATCTGCACCTGCCTGAAGAACTTCATTTTCAATACGTTGGTTATCAACTCCTGAAATCATAAAGATAGCAGGACGCTTTGCCAGTTTTTTCTTTTGCAGTTCTTTGAGTACACCAATTCCGTCCATGTGAGGCATAAATGTATCCATAACAAGTACATCTGCCGCAACTTTTTCAAGACGCGATAAAACTTCTGTTCCGTCTTTCGGCACAAGTATAACTTCAAAACCACTTTCTCTCAGATCTGATGCACATTTCTCTCCCTGTTTCGTTCCTTCCTCTGCAAGAATTACCTTTATCTGCTTTTCCATCTTATTTCCTCCAAATTTTGTTTTATTCCGACCGGCTTTTCTTTTCCGTGCCATTTTTTACCATATTACCATAAAATGGTAATTATATCAAGTAATGTTAAATAAATTTTTTTAAAAATATGAAGATTCAATCGCATAATGTTTAGTTGTTCGACAAAATACGATAAATTCCGACATGTTCAGGTGGTTTTAAACCTTTTATTAAGATTTATTAATATTTTATTAATAAATAATTAATATTTAATTAATCTTAATTTATTTTATATTGTTGTCGTCTATGCAAAATGTTATTATATAGATGTAGAAAAAATACATTGAAAGGAGTGCAGATTATGTTACAGTCAATTTTTGACCTTGTTCAGAAAATCCTTGAATGGGCTGATGCAAGTGCAGAGGCACAGCAGATTGTAAAGGAAGTTTTTGATTGGCTTATGGGCGTTATGGGCTAAAACAGCATAATTCAAAATTTGTAAACTCATTTAAAAATACACACAGCACATAAAAAAACGCAGTTCATTGAACTGCGTTTTTTTACATATAATTTTAATCAACTGTTTTCAGACTTTCAACCATATCAATTTTCTTGATATAGAAATGCATTACAACGTTTACTATTATTGCAAACAAAAGCGTCATTCCCACAGCAAAGAGATAACTTAACGGTTCAATAGTTCTGCCAAACATAACCACATTAACCTCAGCCTGAGCCACAACAATTTTATGGAGATAGTAACCTATTGCAATACCAAGAGCAATTGCAATGCCTGTGATTATATAGTTTTCTCTGCCCACATAAGATGTTGACTCTCTGTCGTAGAAGCCGAGAACTTTGAGCGTTGCAACTTCACGGCGACGTTCATTGATGTTGATGCTTGTCAATGTATAAAGCACAATAAATGCAAGAAGTGCTGCCGAAATAATGAATATTGCAATAACAAGGTTAAGACAATTGAAAAGTTCATCGAAAGTTTTTATCGTCTCCTCAGCATCAACAACGGCATTGATATCGTTGAACTTCATCAGTTCCGTTGCAACCTGTTCTGCTTTTTGGGTTCCTCTTACACCGTCAGCATATTTTGCGTACATGTAATTAAAGGGTGCCGGTGATTGGAAAATCTGACTGTAAAGTGCAGGTGACATATACACATAGTGGAATGCATAGTTTTCAACAATTCCCGTTACTGCAAGTTTAAGGGTCAGCTCGTCACTGAATTTAAGACTGATTGCGTCACCTTCTTTGATGTTTGCTCTTTTTGCAAACTTCTCTGTAACAAGAACACCGTCATCTGTAAGTTTATATTTCTTATTGCCTGTTCTTGAACGCAGATGAATGAAATCCTCCATTTTATCCGTTGACTGAGGAACAAGAAGATAAACGCTCAGTTCATCCTCAGAATTATCAGAACTTCCCATAACAGTTTTGTTGTAGAACATCATTGCATCTGTAATGTTTTCGTTTTTCAGAACATTATTGTAAATTGCACTTTCGTTTGCAGAAATCTGACTGTTTTTAAGGGCAATCTGTGCATCAAATGAGCTTACACCGCCTTTGCCGTACTGTGCAGTAAGAATCTGATTTATTGAGTCATTAAGGCCAAAACCTGTAAGCAGAAGTGCCATACATCCGATAATGCCCACCAACGTCACTGCACCGCGTTTTTTGTTTCTCATAACATTACGAACAGTAACTTTCGCAGAGAAACTCAGCTTATCCCAGATAAAGGGAACCTTTTCAAGGAATACACGTTTACCCGCTTTAGGTGCTTTTGCACGCATAAGGTCTGCAGGTTTTGAAAGCATTTCCTTGCGACAAGCAAGATAAGTTGCAATTGTTGTACTTGCAACTGCAAAAACAATTCCGAGAATTATAAGTTTTGCAGGGAAAAGAATTGTAAGTTCAGGTACCTGGAACACAATTTCGTAAGCCGTCATAATAGCACTCGGGTAAGTGTAGAAACCTGCTATAAGACCTATTACCGAGCCTACAAATGTTGCAACGAGAGAGTAAATAAGATATTTTGCTCTTATTGCAGAATCAGTATATCCAAGTGCTTTGAGAGTACCTATCTGAGTTCTTTCTTCGCTGACCATTCTTGTCATTGTTGTAAGAACCACCATTGCTGCAACTACAAAGAAGAATACAGGGAATACCTTTGCAAACGCCTCAATGCTGCCTGCAGTCTGACCGTAGTTTTCATAACCCGGAAGCATTGTTCTGTTATATACAAACCAACGGGGATTATTTGTTGCTTCTTCAAGCTGTTTTCTTGCCTCTTCAATATCATACTCTGCTTCGTCAAGTTTTGCATAAGCTTCTTCGTAAGCAGCGTTATATTCTGTATCATACTGAGCAAGTTTTTCTTTACCTTCTGCAAGTTCTTTTTTCTTTGCCTCAATCTTAGCACGTGCAGCAGCAGCCTGTCTTTCTATTTCAGCAGGAGCATTTGAAATTGTACCACCATACTTTTCAAGTTCTGCTTTAGCCTCTGCCAACTGTTTTTCACCTGCATCAAGTCTTGCCTTTGCAGCAGGGAGATTATCTCTTATCTCCCTTATTTCAAAGTTATTTTTAACATACTCACCTGCAAGTTTTTTGTTTTCTTCAACCTTGCTCTTATATGATGCCACCATGTCTGCATACTCAGGGTCAGTTGTGAAATCATTCTTGATAAGTATACCGTTTTCGTCAAATACAGGTTCTTTGGGAATTGTGTTTTCAAGCTCTTTGATTTCAGCTCTCAGAAGAGTCATTCTCTCGTTCTGTTCTACAACAAGTGTCTGAAGTTCTTCAAATCTTACTTCATATTCTGCCACCTGTTTTTTGCCATCTTCCCATTCTTTCAGCTTTTTATCGTACTCTTTCTGAGCCTTTTCAAGTTCTGCTTTTCCGCTTGAAAGCTCCTGATTTTTAGAAGCAAGAAGTGCCTCAAGCTGTGCTTCTGCAGCGGCAATTTCCGCATCTCCGTTTTCAACAAGGTTTCTGTAATACTCAAGTTCCGTGAAAGCATCGCCAAGTTCAGCTTCAACTTCCTGTTTCTTTTTCTCGTATTCTTTTTCTCCCTCTTCAAGCTGTTTTCTGTATTCAGCCGTTGCCTCATCAACACGTACTGCAAGTTGATTCATTGCAATTGACTCAATTTTGTCAATTACGGGAGAAACAAATTCGTAATATTCATTTGAGAAGGGGTAAAAATCGTCTGCGCCTTCAACCGTTGCACATATTTCTGTGTAATAATCCAGTTTGAATGCACTTTCGGGAACATAGATAAAACAACCAAGTGAACCACTTCCCACATCAGTCTGACCTCTTTCAAAAGAGATGTAACGGGGGGTTCTGATAACACCTACAATTTTGTATTCGGTCACATCAAGTTTATTTTCAATGTTTTCCTCAATGCCTACCATTTTAATTGTTTTGCCTATTTCAAAACCTTTTGGTGTTGCCATATCACTTCTATCAATGACACATTCATTTTCGTTTTGCGGAAAACGTCCCTCAATGAGAGTGAGTCGGTTTATGTAGGACTTATCCTTACTTTCCGCTTTACTGAAATCAAGGCCGTAAGCTCTGCATATTGTCTGACCGCCGTCAACATTTGACGCCGTTTTTCCGTCAACCATAACCGTACCGTCAGCAAATTTTGAACCTACTGCATCTTCAACACCATCAGTTTCTTTGACTGCCTGAACGTCATTTTCATTAAAACCTACAGTAGATATCATCCAGATATCCATAAGGTTATTATCATTATAATAATTTACAGCCGTCTGCTGCATATCAGGTCCTGCTGCACTTATACCTGCATAAAAGCTGATACCCACTGTCACAATGGCAATAATGGAAATGAAACGTGCTTTATTGCGTTTTATGGTGCGCAGGGCTTCCTTTATTAACGCGTTACTCATTTACCAAACAATCCTTTCAACATCAACAGGGTTACGGTTAAGTTTAATGGAATTAATTTTACCGCTACCCATAGAAATAATTCTGTCTGCCATAGGTGCAATAGCAAGGTTATGAGTGATAACAATTACTGTCATCCCCTCTTTACGACTTGCTTCCTGAAGAAGTTTTAAAATTGTAACACCTGTTTTATAGTCAAGAGCACCTGTAGGTTCGTCACAAAGAAGAATCTTGGGATTTTTTGCCAATGCTCTCGCAATTGAAACACGCTGTTGCTCACCACCTGAAAGCTGTGATGGGAAATTATCAAGTCTGTCTCCAAGACCTACTGACTGAAGAACAGTTGCAGGGTCAAGTGCTTCTTTGCTCATCTGTGTTGCAAGTTCAACATTTTCAAGTGCTGTAAGATTTGGAACAAGGTTATAGAACTGAAAAACAAATCCTACATCGTGACGTCTGAACTCAGTAAGTTTTTTATTGTTCATTGATGTTATAACTTCACCGTCAACAATTACATCACCTGATGTTGCATTGTCCATACCTCCGAGAATGTTAAGTGCAGTTGTTTTACCGGAACCACTGGCACCTACAATAACACAGAATTCGCCTTTTTCAACGCTGAAAGAAACATTGTCAACTGCCTTAATTTCAACTTCACCCGCTTTGTAAACTTTGCTGACATTGTTAAACTCTACATAACTCATATCTTTATCCTCCTATTGACTGTAAAACAGTATTTGCAACAGGTATTGCCACCTGTCTTGCTGAACTGCTTGAATTTTCTATAAGAACTACAATGGCATAAGGGAAATCTTCCTTCTCAGAAAATCCCACAAACCATGCATTATCTCCTGTCTTTTCATCTCCCACTTCTGCAGTACCCGTTTTCCCACACATTCTGAGTCCGGGGAAAACACTTTCTCCGTAATAATTCACCACATTGGAACGAAGAAGCAACTTCAATTTTTCTGCAGTTTCATAACTGAGATTAATTTTATCTGCCTTTTTCTCAGACGCTTTATAGGTAGAAAAACCTTTTGGTGTTGTAATTGATTTTACATAGTATGGTCTGACTGTTTCGCCACCATTTGCAATAGCACCCATGAGAGTCATCATCATACACGGATTTGCAGTTACCGTATACTGACCAATACCTGCCCATCCCATATCTATATCAACTGCTTTACTGAAATCTGCCGTTCCTTTTGACAGAGGCACTCTGTCCACTTCAAAGGAAGAAGTAAGTCCCATTTTTTCAGCAGTTTTTTGCATTTTCGTTTTACCAAGTTCAATTGCAATTTCTGCAAAAGCAGAGTTGCAGGAATTATTAAGTGCTTTTTCAAAGTTCTGTGTGCCGTGTTTACCGTTACAGATAACCTTTGTTCCGCCAACTTCCAACTCACCATCACAAATGAAAGTTCTCTCATAAATATCAGGAATATTTTCAATTGCACACGCCGATGTCACTATTTTAAAAGTAGAACCGGGGGTGAATGAAGAAGAGAGAAATTTATTTATATACGCTGCTTTATATTTATCACTATTCATTGCATCCTTGTCAGGCTTGTTTTCAGGGTCATAGGATGGAGTTGAAACCATACAGATTATTTCACCTGTTTTGTAGTTATAAACTCCTACCGTTCCCTTTCTTCCGTTAAGGGCATTGTACGCTGTTTTGCACACATCACTGTCAAGAGTTAAATTTATATCGTTTCCTATACCGAATTTTGAAAGATAATATGTTCCCGAAACGATGTTATAGCCTGTAAGTTCACTTTCAAAAAGAGCATGAACTCCCGTTGACATAAATCCTTCAGTATCGCCTATTGCATGGAGAGTTGCTTTTCTCACTGCAGAATCTGTGCTGAAATAACGTTTGTTATCCTTTGTCTGGGCAAGGATTTTTTCGTTACAGTCATAAATTGTACCTGCAGCAGAAATCTGTCCACCTGAGTAAAGGTGATTGTTTGCTCTGTGAGTTGCCCATTCCTCACTGTTTCTGAAGAAAGAAAAACCAAGTATAACTGTACCTGCAACAAAGGCACCCACAACAAACAGAAGCAGAAAGGCTCTTTTTACCGTGTTATGCATTTTTCTTCCTCCTTTTTAAAATTTTATTCCGTCATCTGAGTTTCTCTCAGAGTTTTCGGATAAGCTCTGGGGTCTACACTTTTTATAAAAGCAAGTAATGCCCAGCACGACATCATACTTGAACCTCCTCGGCTGACAAAGGGAAGTGTGACGCCTGTCCACGGAAGTAAATCCGTAACACCGAAAACGTTAAGGCTTGTCTGTACAAGAAGAAGACCTGCCGCAGAACAAGCAGCAATAACATAAAAAGTTGTTCTTGCCGATTTTGCAGAAGCAATTGTATAAACAAGGATTGCTGCAAATGTAAGTAAAATAACAAAACCTAAAACGAGTCCGTATTCTTCACAGACCATACCGAAGATAAGGTCTGTAGTTGAAGCGTAAATATCACGCAGTTTACCGTTACCGAGGCCTACTCCGAAAAGTCCGCCACTTGCAGAATAAATGAGCATTCGTGTCTGTTGCATTCCTTCGTCATAGGGGGTTTCCCATATATGACGGTAAGTTGCAAACCTGGCTGCAACAGTAGATTTGAATGAAATAATAAGTATCGCACCCATAACTGCTGCAACACAGATAACAGCAATTGTTTTCCAGTCACCTGAACGCATGTAAGCAATTATCAGGAATGTTGCAAAGAATATAAGTGCCGTACCGAAGTCTCGCATAAGAAAAAGTGCACCGATGCATCCTGCTGCAAAAACAAGATATTTAAAAACGCTTTTTGTCGTCTGCAGTTTATCAAGAGTTGCAGCACCTACAAAGATAAATGCGATTTTCACAAATTCAGACGGCTGAAAAGAGAATGAACCAATCTGCACCCAGTTTTTAGCACCGTTATAATCCTGCGCTGCAACAAGGTTAAAGGCAAGGACTGCTGCTGCAAAAATTGCCGCAGGCATTCTGAGCAGAGTTACTCTGTCAGAATTTGCAATAAGCCATCGCATTACAATGAAAATAAGTACACCTGCGAGAATATAAAAAACTTGTTTCATTGCAAAATCAAATGAAACTGTAGCAATAATTGACAGTCCTACCGAAGACAGAAAAAATGCAATCATTTCAAGTTCAAATGATTTCTGCCCTATTGTAACTCGCATTATGATAACATAAAACCATTCTATGAGAACAAATGAAAGAAGTATCGCGGCAAGAGATGCCTTATTTTCTTCAGTTTTTGAAAGCACCTGAACAAAGGAAAGAAGCTGAAAAACAGTAGCAAGCAGAAGATAAAAAGCGTATCTGAATGCTTTGAGTTTTTTTACTGCCATCTTCTATACCTCCTTTAATCAGTTATCGCTTTACTGTCTTTCTGCGAATTTTATTTTAGCACCGCCGATGTCAAGAACATCGCCGTTTTTAAGAATTTTTTCTTTCATATACTGTCTTGAATTCACATAAACTCCGTTAGTGGAAAAGTTTGTCATTTTCCATTTTCCGTCAGTAAATGTAAGTTCAACATGTTTTCTGGAAACTGTGGGAAGATTGAGATAAACATCACAATCTTTACCTCTGCCTATTGTAAAAAATGTTCCGTTAAGACGGAATTTCTTTCCGCTTGAAACACTTACAAGTTCATATTCGGAAATTTTTTCACCCTTTGGTCTGTCACCAAAATCAGGTGCAGAAAAAACATAGGACGCTTCACCAAAAGTGAGTTTATCTCCGTCTGAAAGTTTTTCTTTCTTCTTTATTTTCTGTCCGTTAAGGATAATCCCCGTTTTTGAACCGGTGTCAAAAATCACCCATGTGTTTTTTCTTCTCGATACAACACCGTGAAACCTTGAAACTGTAGGATAATTGAGCACAATATCACAGGATGGACTTCTTCCTACCGAAGTTTCCCAATAATGGAGAGGCACTGCTTCACCTGATTTTGAATTCACAAGGAAAGCAACGGTTTTTGCTTTTGGTCTTTTGAAAAAAAGCGAAAGAACACATCCTGCGATTATAACAAAACCCAATACAGGAAAAACAAAACGTACATATTCTTCAAACATTCCCGTCAAGACGCATTCCTCCCCTATTATATATTTACATTTAATTATATAATATTAGAGAAAAAAGGTCAACCGAATTCAATTTCTTTTTACATCTTTTCAATAAAATCTTGATATGTTGCCGATTTTATTTTATAATATAACTATCAACAAAAAGGAGATTATTAAAATGAGTGTTGAAAAAGTTTTTTACGGTGCAACTTCAAGAGGGGAAGATGTATACAAGTATATTATCACAAATAAAAATGGATTGATAGCGGAAGTTATTTCCTACGGTGCAACTCTTGACAAACTTTATGTTCCTGACAGAGAAAATGTCCTTGACGATATTCTCATCGGCTTTGATGATATTGCAGGTCACGAAACACGTTCAGACTATCAGGGAATGACTGTAGGCAGATATGCAAACAGAATCTGCAAAGGCAAATTCACAATTGACGGTGTAGAATACGAAGTTACTCACAATGAGGGTGAAACATGTCTTCACGGTGGCGGAGAATTTTCTCACTCAGTATGGAGAGGAATTATTGTTGACGACAACAAAGTTGAATTTTCTTTCCACAGCCCCGATGGTTCAAATGGTTTCCCCGGAAACATGAACGTTACTGTCACATATACACTTGATGACAGAAACGCTCTTTCAATTGAATACTGTGGTGTAAGTGATAAAAAGACAATCATGAACTTTACAAACCACGCTTATT
Organism: Acutalibacteraceae bacterium; assembly: GCA_045648125.1. GTDB lineage: Bacteria > Bacillota > Clostridia > Oscillospirales > Acutalibacteraceae > SIG575. The sequence continues at coordinate 4,273 of JAZRNJ010000241.1, read as the reverse complement.
TCAACTTAGGTGGTTTTGACTCAGGTTCAATCTGTGACCATGAGCTTTACATTGATGCTGATTACTTTACACCAATGGATGCAGATTCAATTCCTACAGGTGAACTGAAAAGCGTTGAAAATACTCCCTTTGATTTCAGAACACCTAAGAAAATCGGGCTTAACATTCACGATGATTATGAGCAGTTGAAACTTGCACGTGGTTATGACCATAACTTCTGTCTTAACAAAAAAGATGACAAATCTGCAAACGTTGTGGCTTACGACGAAAAATCAGGCAGAGTTATGGAAATGTTTACAGACCTTCCCGGTGTTCAGCTTTACTGCGGTAACTTCCTTGACGGCGTTGACGGTAAAGATGGAACAAAAATGAATCAGCATGCAGGTTTCTGCCTTGAAACTCAGGTCTATCCCGACAGCCCCAACCAGAAAGATTTCCCCAATTGCATTTACGATGCAGGAGAAGAATATAAAACAAAAACGGTTTATAAATTCTCAGTGAAATAATAACCCCTACAAATAAAATCATTAAAACATTGTCAAACACATAGCAACAACCCGTGGAGTAAAATCCACGGGTTGTGTGTTTTATAAGATTATTTTGGTTTTATAAATCTTTTACCAGAGTTTTGTTACACTCTTTGCATGAGAATTCATACGTGCAACGTCAACCGTATTGACTTTTCCGTCACCTGTTATATCAACACAAGCCAATTCATAACCTGAAAGTTTTGTAACAGACTTTGCATGAGAGTTTGCACGGGCAACGTCAACTGTGTTCACTTTGCCGTCACCTGTAATGTCACCGAGCAGATTTATTGCCAAATTCTGAACAACATCTGCATCTGATACAACTACATTATATGTACGAGTTACATGGTTATTCTTTGAAACTTCGAGTATATAATCACCACTAACAACTTGCTCAAAAGTAAATTGAGCTGAATTTCCTGTTACCTTAACTGTATCGACAGGACTTGTTTCACCTTTTTTAGTCAACGTAATTGTAATCTCGTCTGAATCACTGTTATAAGACTTGATTGCACCTGAAAGTGTATGTCCAACCAAAGTTTTTACTTCTACAGTACACTTTGCCACAAAACCACCATCTTTGGTAGTTGTGGTAATAACAGTTTTACCTTCTGCCACTGCAGTCACAAGACCGTTTTCGTCAACAGTTGCAATACTTTCATCATCTGATGACCAGACAACACCTTTGTGAGTTGCATTTCCGGGAGTTACAGTTGCAGTAAGTGAAGCTGTATCGTCAACATCTAAAACAAGTTTTGATTTATCAAGTGAAACGCCGGTTACATCAACAACTTCTACCATCATTACTGTAAGGACAGTTTCGCCTGTAAGGTTTGTACCTTCAACTGAATAAAGGATTTCAACTTCACCGGGAAGTAATGTTTCAACAGAAACAGTTGCAACACCTTTTTCATCAAAGATAACTTGGTTACTGCTGAGTTTTGCAATATAATCATTGCTGAGTGACACATTAATCTTTTTACCTGCTGCTGCAGCTGCAGGCTTAGCCTTTATTATAACAGTTCCGTTGTCTTTATAATTTACGCTTAATGTATCAGGAGTAATAAACTCATTTACTCTGAGAACAACCGCGTTGTCAGATGAATATTCTTCTGCGATTTCTTTTCCAGCATAGTTCTGAACGCCTGATACAGATACTGAAACTGTATCACTTAAAATTTTATCAGGATAGAACGAGAATATTTTTGCATATTCTTCTGAGCCGTCATAATTCTTTTCAGTTTCAAGAGGTTCAATCTCACCTGAAATCACATTTTCTCCGTCAGAAATAACAACATTGCTTTCTGTCACAGTGTCAATATCCATATACTGACTGAAAGTGATTTCAACTTCATCCTGATAAACGTTCACGAGAGTAACTTCAGGAGCTGATGTGGAAGTCAATCCGATATTAACATCCAACTGGGGAGGAGGAACAGGAAGCCAATCACTGTATGTCGTTTCATAACCGTCTTTTTCATATTTAACCTGCCACAAACCTTCGGGAACGTCCCAGGCATAAGCACCATTATTATCGGTAATTAACGGGTTATTCTGGTCGTACTCTTCAGCATTCCAAAGAACAGCTGAACCTGTTACAGAATCTTTGTAATAAATTGTGGTTGTAACACCTGAAATACGATTTGTGGGAACAGCCTCGAAAACATAACCTGAGGGGTCGACAGCGAAGCGGAAATTGACATCAAGAAGATTGTTTACAAAATCTTCCCAAAAGGCATCGACATCGTTATTGACAAAAGTTAAAAATGTATTGCAACCTAAACCAAGACCTGCCATAAACAAAGCACCCGCAGGACCGCCTAACGCCAATCCACCAGCATACAAAACAAGGGACAGACCCATTTCTGCAAACTTGATGTTGTTTCTGTTTCTTGAAACTTCTTCAAGTTTTGCAATACGCGCAGCCTTTTCAGCATCGGAAATATTCAATTGATTAATTTTCTTTTTAATCGAGGATACTTCATAAACATTTCCGAATAATTCTACTGTATCAACAGCCAGACCGGTAAAATAGCTGACACTTCCGATTACGCTATTACTATCAAAAGTATCTCCGACTCCATCAGGCAAACTACATACTACATCCAATGTAGTATTAAAAGCAAGGTCACCATAATCATCAAATTCCCATTTTTCAATAGTAAATTTACCGTTATCAGTATCTTCGTTTACTTTTACATATGAATAAGTATTATCACTATTCTTGACTTTGGTATAACCCTTGTCTTTAAGAGATTTCTCTGTAATTATGTTATCAGTAACAGGTACTCTCTCAAACACATATTTAAGAGTTTCTTCTTTTCCGTTCGTTGAATTTATGGTAGCTTCAACTCTACCTGTTCCTGTACTTTCATTATATGTATTTTCTTCTATCTTAACATCTGCATTTTTCAAAGCTTCAGGAAGTTCGTTATAAATAGCTTCAAAGTCAACAGTTTCATTTACATCAACAACATATTCTTTTGCATCAGCCATATAGCTGACACTGATAGTTCCAGGTATATAACCATTAAAACCTGTAGCCACAAAAACATCATTATTTTTGTCATAAAAAGCTTTTATTTTTTTTATCTCGCCATCTTTGTTACTGACAATATACAAGCTATCAATAATTGATGAATTTTCAAATTTTACTTTAAAAGTGAATAAACCACCATTCCAGGACACAACGGGGCTCGTACCCAAAACATCCATCAGATTGTATTCTCTTCCTGCATAGTACATTACACAAGATGTCATTTTTACAGTTTCAACATTGTAGGTAATGAAAGCCTTTGCACTTTTTTCTGAGCCATCAGATTCGGTAATTCTTGATTCAATCGTATATAACTTGCCATCTTCAGGTGATTTCAAAGTAATTGCTTTAGAATAGTTACCGATTTTAGAAGCAACACAAGTTCCGACCTTTTCTCCATCAAGGTAAATTGTCACAGTTTCACCCGGAGAAGTTACACCTGTTACGGTTACTCTCTTCATAGATGTTTCACCGGGAATATTAATTGTCAGCAGTTTGGTTTTCATATTAAGTATTCCGACTGTTTCTGTCTTAGTACTACCATTAAGTCTGTATTCCATCAATGCGTATGTTGTAAGATATTCAGAACTGTTGGGTCTGACACTATAGGTAACTGTGCCTGATGTTTTATTCAGATTAATTGTTAAAACATTACCATTTAATGAGTAATCAGTCAATACACCATCAACTTTCACTGTATTTGGAGCAAGCGAAACGGTAGAAGGAATACGAATCTTCAGTTTCATATTTGAAACTGAGTTTTTCACATTTGACTTGAAATCATATTTAGCACAAAGAGTAACAAGACCAGATGCTGATACAGAACTGAAAGTTGAATAGTACTCAGTTTTACTTCGATCAAGGTATCTGCCTGAAGAATCCTTGATACCTGTTTCATCTGCTGTAAATGGAATTTCGTTATCAATAAGGATGAGTGCAATCTGAGAATCTTCTGCAGGAATGCGCATTTTAGCCTTTGCACCTGTAAATGCTGTTGTGCTAAGGCTTGTAACTGACTTAGGAATAGTTACTTTACCAAGACCTGTACAGTTACCAAATGCATAATTCCCAATACTTGTTACACTTTCAGGAATATTTACATTAACAAGACTATAGCAATTGTAGAACGCATACTGACCAATTTTATATCCGTCAATTGTATCTTCTTTTTCAGGAATCGTTACACTAGTAAGCGTTGTACACTGTG
>JAZRNJ010000240.1:0-7310 GCA_045648125.1 Acutalibacteraceae bacterium | reverse complement strand
CTTACACCGTCAGGGCTTTGGTTGTTTGTTTATTACATGAGTGAAAGGTAAAGTGCTTTGATTTCTTCAACTGATGTGTCTCTGGGGTTACCGGGACGACATGCATCATCAAATGCTGACTGTGAAAGGAAGTCGATATCTTCTGCTTTTACGATATCTTTAAGGTCAGCAGGAATGCCAACGTCAATTGAGAGCTGTTTAACAGCGTCGATTGCAGCCTTTCTTGCATCTTCAAGGCTCATTGCATCAACGTTTTCTACGCCCATTGCCTTTGCGATTTCACGATATTTTTCGCCTGTTTCGGGAGCATTGTATTCCATAACTGTAGGAAGAATGATTGCGTTTGCAACACCGTGAGGTGTGTCATAAAGTGCACCGAGAGGATGTGCCATTGAGTGAACAATGCCGAGACCAACGTTTGAGAAGCCCATACCTGCGATGTACTGACCGAGAGCCATACCTTCTCTGCCCTCATCTGTGTTTTCAACTGCACCACGAAGTGATTTTGCAATGATTTCGATAGCCTTGATGTGGAACATATCGCTCATTTCCCATGCACCTTTTGTGATGTAGCCTTCAATAGCGTGTGTGAGAGCGTCCATACCTGTAGCAGCAGTGAGACCTTTGGGCATTGAAGCCATCATGTCAGGGTCAACAACTGCAACAACGGGGATATCGTGAACGTCAACACAAACCATTTTTCTGTTCTTTTCAGCGTCTGTGATAACGTAGTTGATTGTAACTTCAGCAGCTGTACCTGCAGTTGTGGGAACTGCGATAATAGGAACGCACTTATTCTTTGTGGGAGCAACACCTTCAAGTGAAACTACATCAGAAAATTCAGGGTTAGTGATGATAATACCGATTGCTTTTGCTGTGTCCATTGAAGAACCGCCACCGATTGCGATAATGCAGTCAGCACCACTTGCTTTATATGCTTCAACACCTGACTGAACGTTTTCGATTGTGGGGTTAGCCTTGATGTTTGAATAAATTTCGTAAGCGATAGAAGCGTTGTCAAGAATGTCAGTAACTTTCTTTGTTACGCCGAATTTGATAAGGTCGGGGTCAGAGCATACGAAAGCCTTTTTAAAGCCTCTTGCATTCACTTCAGTAGCGATTTCAGCAATTGCTCCTTTGCCGTGATAACTTGTTTCGTTAAGTACAAATCTGTTTGCCATTGGTATAACCTCCAAATAAAATTTTGACATAACTATCATACAACTTTTTTGTTAAATAATCAAGAGGAATTTGTTAATAAATTAACGAGACTGATTTTTCTTTTAATTTTCCTCTTTCTTATCAGCCAGAAGCAGCAAAGCCATAACTTGTTTGAGAGCGTCTGTCTGTGACTGACCGTCAATAAGTTTCACTTTGAAATGGGTTCTCGGTGAAGTTGCAACGGTAATTCTTCCTCTCAACGCATTTGAAAGGGCTGCAATTTTTTTCATATCGAGGATGTCGCTGTAAAGGAGAAGTCTGTCTTTTGTCTGACCGATTTCCGTAATTCCGTTCTGAACTGCTGCTGCACGTAAAAGTGCAATATCAATAAGTCCCATAACACTTTTTGGCGGTTCACCGAAACGGTCAACAAGTTCGTCAACAACATCATCTGCATCTTCCTGAGTGCGTATGTCTGCAATTCTTCTGTACATTGCAAGACGATGAGGAACATTTTCAATATAATTTTTGGGGATATTAGCATCAATGTGCAGGTCAATGAGACAGTCTTTTGAAGAATCTTTCACTTCTTCCCCTTTTTCTTCACCTACAGCCTCTGCAAGAAGTTTAAGGTACATATCATATCCTACTGCTTCCATGTGTCCGTGCTGTTGAGAACCGAGAACATTACCTGCGCCTCTCAGTTCAAGGTCACGCATTGCAATTCTGAAGCCTGAGCCAAATTCAGTAAATTCACGTATTGCAGAAAGTCGTCTGTCTGCAATTTCCGAGAGTTGCTTACCTCTTGTGAAAGTAAAATATGCACTTGCTCTTCGTGAACTTCTGCCCACACGACCTCTTATCTGATGCAGCTGTGCAAGTCCCATTCTGTCTGCATCTTCAATGATGAGTGTGTTAGCATTAGGCACATCAACGCCTGTTTCAATAATAGTTGTACAGACAAGAATATCCGTTTCACCTTCAATGAGACTTTTCCACACATCGGAAAGTTCTTCTTCCGTCATTTTGCCGTGACCTACTGCCACACGTGCATCAGGGATAAGTTCCTTGATTTCGTTTGCTTTTCTGTCAATTGACTCAACTTTGTTATAAAGATAATAGACCTGACCACCACGTCTGAGTTCTTTTTCCATTGCCTGAACAAGAACTTCCATGTTGTGTTCAATAACGTAAGTCTGAACAGGATGTCTGTCAAGAGGTGCTTCCTCAATGATGCTCATGTCACGGATGCCTGTCATTGCCATGTTAAGAGTTCTGGGAATAGGCGTTGCAGAAAGGGTGAGCACATCAACATTTGGAAAACGTTCTTTCAGTTTTTCTTTCTGAGCCACACCGAAACGCTGTTCTTCATCTATAATAACAAGGCCTAAATCTTTGAATTCAAGTTTCTTTGAAAGAAGTTTGTGTGTTCCCACAACAATGTCAATGCTTCCCCTTTTCAGGTTCTTCACAATTTCTGCCTGTTGTTTAGGAGTACAGAAACGTGAAAGCATTGCACTTTCCACGGGGAACCCTTCAAATCTTTTCTGAATTGTCTGATAATGCTGAAGTGCAAGAATAGTGGTAGGCACAAGTATTGCACACTGTTTTCCGTCTGCAATACATTTGAAAACACCTCTGAGGGCAACTTCCGTTTTGCCGAAACCTACATCACCACAGAGAAGTCTGTCCATGGGATGAGGTTTTTCCATGTCATTCTTGATTTCGTCAATACATCTGAGCTGGTCGTCAGTTTCATCAAATTCAAAACGTCTTTCAAAATCGTTCTGCATATCAATATCGGGAGAAAATGCGAAGCCCTGAATGTTCAGTCTCTTTGAATAAAGCTTTATCAGGTCATCTGCCATATCTTTAACTGCAGATTTTACACGGTTTTTTGTTTTCTGCCATTTGTCACTGCCAAGCTTATTGAGTTTTACCGAGTTTGTTTCACTTCTCGGACCTATATATTTTGCAACATGGTCAAGCTGAGTTACGGGGATGTAGAGAATGTCCCCTTTATCGTAACGGATTTTGATGTAATCCTTTGTAGCACCGCTTGCTTCCAACTGAGTAATTCCCTCAAAAATACCGATACCGTGCATTGAATGGACGATGTAATCGCCTTTACGCATTTCCTCAAGGCTGTGGAAGGCGTTGGAGGGCTTATAGTTTTTGTGTTTTGTAACTTTCTTGGGTGCAGTTCTTCTGCCGTAAGATACAAGCCTGAATTTCTGATGAGGATATTCCATACCTGCACTTAAAGAACCTTCGATAATATTTACATAACCTGCCTGGAATTTTTCAGGATTTTTGCCGAAGAAAATTGCATTGAAGCCTTCTTTTTCAAGGTCTTCGCAGAGGGCACGTGCTGCCTTTTCCGTACCTGCCATAACAACGCAGGTTTTGTCTTTTTTATTCTTAAAAGTAAGAATATCATCTGTCAGCACACCTACAGAGCCATTCCATAAATTCTGCTGAAGGGCTGTGAAATTGATAAGTTCCTTAACGGGAGTGTCAAAACTGCCTCTCGGAAGATTATCAAGGTAGACTGTTTTGTTTTTACCGAAAACACCCAGAACTTCTGACCACTGGAGAGAAAATTTATCAAGACCTTTGCAGAGTATCCCCTCTTCAAAACAAGCAGAAATTTCTTCATTGAGAAGTTTTACAGATGCTTCTCCTCTTTCTTTTACACCTGCGCTGTCACAGACACAAAGAACGGTATCTTTGCTGCAATAATCCATAACTGTTGCAAGGTAAGAGTAAGCAAGAGGAAGATATCTGTCAAGAGATGATACACGGACTTCGTTCGACAGTTTTTCTATATCAGAATTAAGTGATGCTTTTGCTTTTTGTGAGCCTTTGCCTTTTACGGTGGTGACAAAATCTGAGAGTTTATTTTTCAGATGTTCATAACTGTCAAAAATTATTTCAGTTGCAGGAGTGATTTCAATCTGGTCAAGGTTTTCGGTTCTACGCTGACTTTCTGCCTCGAAGTAAGAAATCAGGTCAACAGTGTCACCCCAGAATTCAATTCGTACAGGATTTTCCGTATGAGGAGGAAATACATCAAGTATCCCGCCTCTGACAGAAAACTGACCTGAGCCGTCAACCTGAGGACTTCTCACATATCCTGCCTTTATGAGAGTTTCAACTGCTTTGTCAAGGGGGAAATCTTCTCCGCTGACAAGGGTACATGTTCTGTCGTGGAGTTCTTCAGGTGGCATTGTAAACTGCATAAAGGCTTCAATACTGCATGTTACAACATCGAAGTCACCTTTTATTATTGCAGAAAGAGTTCCCAGCCTTACATGTTCGTATTCTCGTGACTGACCCTCGGAAACGCTGAAAGAAAAATCTCTTGCAGGAAAAACAAAAGCACGGCTTCCCATTGCAGAAATATCCTCTGCGAGTCTCCTGGCAGAGGCTTCATCGGGCATTACGGCAATGCATTTTCTGCCCTCCTCAGAGAGTGTATGAATAAGGTGCGCCTTATTTATCTGAGAAAGACCTAACGCTCCCATAGGAACTCTGTTTTTTGAGAGAGCATGGGAGAATTTTACATATTCTTCATTGTTCAGCATTATTTCTGAAAAACAGGACATTTTTTCACCTCAACGCAGGATATCCGCAATATCCCACCAAGGGGGTATTGCGGTATGTTTATTATTAATATTCTGTTATTATTTTATCATTAAATTCATTTACCGTCAAGAATTTCGACAAAAAAAGGGACGATTCACCATCGTCCCGAATTGTTATGACTCTATTCCTTTGAGTGCTTCAAGTTCTGCTTTGTCAACTTTAATGTGACCGTCTTTGATGATTTTAACATCGTGTCTGTCAAATGTCTGAGGTGCAGCACCGGGTCTTCTGTCAAGGTTTACTTTAACTTTACCTCTGAGAAGATTTACTTCTGCCACAGTACCTCTTCCCTCACTTGTTTCAACAATCGCACCCGCTTTAGGTGTAACTTTGAGAAGATGTTCATAGGCTTCCTGCTCATATTTAAGGCAACACATAAGTCTTCCGCAAGTACCGCTGATTTTTGTGGGGTTAAGAGAAAGTCCCTGTTCTTTTGCCATTTTGATTGAAACGGGCTGGAAGTCACCAAGGAAACTTGAACAGCACAGAGGTCTTCCGCACATACCTAAGCCCCCTACCATTTTAGACTCGTCTCTTACACCAATCTGACGAAGTTCAATTCTTGTTCTGAAAACCGCTGCAAGGTCTTTTACAAGTTCTCTGAAATCCACTCTGCCGTCAGATGTGAAATAGAAAAGGATTTTTGTGTTGTCGAATGTATATTCAACATCAACAAGTTTCATATCAAGTTTATGCTTTTCTATTTTCTCAAGGCAGATATCAAAAGCCTTTTTCTCTTTTTCCTTGTTTTCCTCAACTGTTTTCAGGTCTTTTTCTGTTGCAATTCTGATAAGTTTTTTAAGAGGATGAACGATGTTTTCATCTGCAACTTCACGGTTTTCCGTTGCAACTTCACCACATTCAATACCACGTGCAGTTTCAACAATAACTTTATCAAACTTTTTAAGCTGTTTTCCGTCAGGGTCAAAGAAATAAACTTTGCCCACATCCTTAAATCTTACACCGATTACTTCAGCCATTTTGTTTTCCTCCTATTTCAAACGGCTTGAAAGCCGTGCTAAAAGTAAATTCTGATTTGCATAATACTGTATACCACTGAGAGCTTCTGATACAATGTCCATTGCTCTCATAATTTTTTCCGAAGTCATGTTTGAAGAAATTTTCCTTGCAGTTTCTTCATTTGCTGAAAGACATTTTTCTGCTCCGCTTTTAAGAGCAAGTCCGTCCCTGAGAATAAGTATAACCTCTTCCAGAGCTAATTTCAAGGCTTCTTTGTCTTTTTCAAATAATCCCAGCACTTTCATCATTTCAATTTCGCTGTCAAGAGAAATTGCATCTGCAATAAGTTTTGCATTTTCATAGGATTTTTCAAGTTTTTTTGCAGTAACGCTGTCATCAGTCAGGTCTCCCATACGGAAAGCGACACACCTTGACTTCACCGTTTGCAGAAGCATTGCTTTATCTTCACACTCTAAAATAAAATTCACGTAAGCCGGCGGTTCTTCAAGAACTTTCAGAAAAGCGTTCATTGCAGTTTCGTTCATTTTGTGAGCACCTGCGATGATATAAACTTTTCTTTCTGCTTCGTTGGGAACAACATAAGCGTCACTTCTGACTTTTCTTATATCTTCAACGGATACGGTTTTTGATTTGTTTGTACCCTCAACAAATTTTATGTCAACATGTGACATTGACTCAGCTTTCACACAGTCTGCACATTTCCCGCAGGGTTTTACAGAGTTTGTGCTTTCTTTGCACACAAGTGCCTTTGCGAGAGTTTTTGCAAAAGAAATTCTTGTTGTTTCATTTGCACCTTCAAGAATTATTGCATGAGGAAGTCTTCCGCTGTCAAAAGCAGATGAAATGAGTTCTTTAAATTTTGAGTCGTATTCTTTGTTTTCAAAATTCATAACTTTTCTTCCAACACTTCAATATTTCTCTTGATTACTTTCTCTCCACGCCATTCAAAGGCTCTGCCGTCAATTGCAGTTTCCTTTGTCACAACAGGATTAAAGCTTTCAATAAAATCGGTAATTGCAGTCTTTTCTGCATTTATGTTATAGGGACATGCTTTCTGACATTCGTCACATCCCCATGCACAGTTAAGACGCTTCATCATTTCCTTGTATTCTTCAGGGATTTCCCCTTTTTTCTGACTTATATAAGAAAGGCATTTTTCTTTATCAAAAATTTCATCTTTCAGCACACCTGTGGGACAGGCATCAAGGCATTTTCCGCAATTATCACAGAAATTTATTTCTTTTTCTTCATAAGGCACAAAAAGGTCTGTGAGAATTTCACCGATGAACACCCATGAGCCGTATTTTTCATTAATGAAAAGTCCGTTTCTTCCTTTCATACCGAGACCTGATTTTGCTGCTGCAAAAACTTCGGGTATGGGAGAATTATCTGCAAAATAAACAAACTGATTATCAGGGTATTCCTTTTTCAGTTCATCTGAGATAAGACCAAGATATTTCCCTGCTACAGTGTGGTAATCACTTACTGCAGCATAACGTGAAACATTTAAATTTTCATAG
>JAZRNJ010000239.1:0-5746 GCA_045648125.1 Acutalibacteraceae bacterium | reverse complement strand
CTTTACGGCATTGATGTTAACATCCAGATGATTTCAACAAGCGAAATCAAAATTTCTGTTCTTATTGATAAGAAAGATGCTGACAGAGCTGTTTCAGCAGTTCACAAAGCATTTATGCCCGAAGAATAAGATAAATTTTCCGTATATACTTGAAAAATACGGCAAAATAGTATAAAATGATAAAGGATTAATAAAATTACTTTTGGAGGAAAATAATTATGGTATCAGCAGGCGATTTCAGAAACGGTATTACATTTGAGATGGACGGTAACGTTTACCAGATCATTGAATTCCAGCACGTTAAACCCGGTAAAGGTGCAGCTTTCGTAAGAACAAAGATCAGAAACGTTATTTCAGGCTCAGTAACTGAAAGAACATTCAACCCCACAGAAAAATTCCCCACAGCTTACATTGAACGTAAGGATATGGAATATTCATACAGCGATGGTGGTCTCTATTACTTCATGGATATGGAAAGTTATGAACTTATCCCCATCAACGAATCTGAACTCAGCGATAACTTCAAATTCGTTAAAGAAAACATGGTATGTAAAATCCTTTCTTACAAAGGCAACGTTTTCGGTGTTGAACCCCCAACATTCGTAACTCTTCAGGTTACACAGACAGACCCCGGCTTCAAAGGTGACACAGCAACTAACGCTACAAAACCTGCTACACTTGAAACAGGCGCAGAGGTTAAAGTTCCTCTCTTCATCGATGAAGGCGAAATGATCAACATTGATACAAGAACAGGCGAATACATGTCTCGTGCGTAAGCGAATTGGCGATAAAGCAGCATGAACGCGTTTGAGTTTATGCAGACTTTATAGTTTACTACGCTTGTCGTGTTTTTATCCTCGCAGTACACACGGTACAGCGTCGGATAAGAAACACGCCATCCTGCAACTTTCTCACCAATTCGGGTGAGTTTGCGAATTGACGATAAAGCAGCATGAACGCGTTTGAGTTTATGCAGACTTTATAGTTTACTACGCTTGTCGTGTTTTTATCCTCGCAGTACACACGGTACAGCGTCGGATAAGAAACGCGTCATCCTGACATTTTCTCACCAATTTGGGTGAGTGAGATGTGTTGGTGATAAAGAGGTATAAATGTAGTTTTATTTGTACAAACTTTATCAATAAAGATTTTGAATTAACATTCAATTTTCTAAAATTAAATAAAGGAGTGTAAAAATTATGACACTTGCAGAAAAAATTGCTTACATCAGAGGTCTTGCAGACGGTATGAAACTTGACGAAGGCAAAGATGAAGTTAAGCTTATCAAAGAAATTATCTCAGTTCTTGAAGATGTTGCTTACGATATCGAAGAACAGGATGAAATCATGGGCGAGATGCAGGAACAGCTTGACGCTGTTGATGAAGACCTCGACGAACTCGAAGAATTCGTTTACGAATGTGACGACGAAGATTTCGATGATTGTGGTTGCGGTTGCTGTGATGATGACGATTGCGACTGCTGCGATTTTGAAGATGATTACTTTGAAGTAGAATGCCCCTCATGCGGTGAAACAATCTGCATCGACGAAAGCATCCTTGACGAAGGCTCAATCGAATGTCCTGCTTGTCACGAAAACCTCGAATTCGAATTCGACGATTGTGACTGCGAAGAAGACGACTAATTAAAAAATAAATTCCGCTCATCAGTTTTGATGAGCGGTTTATTTTTTAGTGCAGAATGCAAAGTGTAAAGTGTAAAATGTCGGGTGTGCGACAGGTAAAAATGTTTCACGTTTTTACAGTGATATTCACCGATTTGTCATTCTCGAGCGTAAGAGAAGAATCTCAAATCGGTGAGTGATATGTTGTCTGGCGACAACGTTTTGCCTCTGCGACGCTATTATAATAATGATACCAATGGTTTTATCGTAAGGCGAGGGCTTGCTCTCGCCGTAAAAATAAGATGAACCTGACGGCTACATTTACAAACCGTAAATATTCCTATAAATTATATTTTATCGCTGAGTTTCGATTTTAGCCTCCCCTTGAAAACGCAAGGGGAGGTGGCTTTTTCGCAAGAAAATGTCGGAGGGGATTTTTCGTTGAAATTTATTCTTCCATTTGTTTGCCAAGGAATGATGCTGCTACCTGAATAAGTTTTGTGTCAGTTTCTGTGATTGTTCTGTTGTCTTCCGAAGAAAGGAGAACAACTGCGCCCAACACATCACCGCTACCGATTATGGGGTATGCTACTGCAGCAGTTCTGTCAATTCCCTCGGCAGGAATAAGCTTGTGTGACGAATCTTTTTCGCTGAAATTACTTCTGTTTTCCATGATTTCTTCAAGTTCAGGACTGACTCTTCTGTCGAGAACTTCTTTTCGTGGGATACCTGCGCATGAAATTACATGGTCACGGTCAAAAATAAGCACAGGCAGGTCAGTGCTTCTGTTAAGCACTTCTGCATATTGTTTTGCTGTGTTGGAAACTTCCCCGATAGGCGAATATTTTTTGAAAATAACTTCCCCGTCACTTGCGGTAAAAATTTCCAAGGGATCACCCTCACGAATTCTCATTGTTCTTCTTATCTCTTTGGGAATAACAACCCTTCCCAGATCATCAATTCTTCTCACAATCCCTGTTGCTTTCATATATAAATCTCCTTATCACATTTGTAGGGGTGATTCGTGAAAAATTTTACGGCTCATTCGTGAATGACCCCTACAAAAAATTCAATTTGTGATGTTAGTATCTGTGATTAAAGGGAATTTATACTGCATCAAACAATAAAAAGGGACGTTTGTTTACGTCCCTTTTCACCTTTATTTATTAAAAATATTTTCTCCTGAATTTAATTTTATTTTTTCGCCGTTTAATGTTAAAACGGCGTTTACTTTTTCAGGAATGATAATTTTGATTTCTTTTTCATTATACTCAACTGAAATTTCGCCTTTTATTGTTGTGATTTTACCTTTTGCAAAGGGGATTTCTTTCATACATTCGGGAGAAATAATTACGCTACTGTAAGCGACGGAATTTTTCTCCTGACGTATACCGAGTATGTATTCAAAAAGATATCTGGTAACTGCACCGAACATAGGGTGACACTGTGAACGGACTCCGTTCCAGTATTCGAGGATTGTAGTAGCACCGTTCTGTATCTGATGATAGTAGGAAATTTCTTCTTCTGAAGTAAGGAGCATACAGGCAAGGTCGGCTCTGTCTTTTTCAAAAAGAACACGTGTTGCAATGTCTGTACCGAAAATACCTGTGTCGTACATTTTTCTGTCACAATATTTTTTAACCATATTCAGGAATGTGCGTTCATCGCCTAAGCCAAGGTCAACGGCAAAAGAATTTGCACCTTGTTCATTTTTTGCAAAATCTCCCGTTTCTTCTGAAAAATAAGTTTTTGTAATTGCTTTTTTCTTGTTCTCAATACGTTTTGTTATTTCTTCTTTGTAGGTGTCTATGCCTATAATCTCACCGATTTCAAGGAAGTATTCCATTGATTTGATGTAAAAATATGTATTCACAAAAGGTTCGGGAATTGTATTTGCACAGAGTTTATTGAGTCTGTTCTGTTCAGGTACACACCAGTCACCGAGACACCATACTCCCGGCAAATCTGATGTTACAAGATCATTTTCACTGTGGCTTTCAAGGTATGAGAACCACCTATACATACGGGGAAAAGTGTCATCGAAAATTTCCTTTTCACCATAAGCTTTGTAGTACATGTAAGGCACAACTACAATCGCACAACCCCATCCTCCGGGACCACCACCTGAAGGAACAAAAGGCGCAGTATACTGAATATGACCTGTTTTTGCATCCTGACAGTCACAGATGTCACCAATCCATTTTCTGTAGAATTTCTGTGCATCAAGCTGCATCATCGCAGCAGCACAAGTAAGTTGACCGTCACCTGTGTAACCTCGCCTTTCTGTGTGAGGACAGTCGGAGGGAATACCTGCGTGCATGTTTGCAAGTTGAGTTCTGATGTATGCTTTATAAAGCCAGTTAAGAGTTTCATTGCTGCATTCAAAGGACGAGGTTACATCAATGTCGCTGTGAGTTACATGACATTCTACAACTTCTGCGTCGCCGATAACTTCAAAATATCTGAAGCAAAGCCATGTGAATTGAGGAAAAAGGAGTCTTTCTTCACCGTCAGTAATATAATTTGTGTGCTGGTCGTAAATGTGTTCTTCGTCAAGGTTGCCGTTTTCATCGAGAAGTTCACTGTATCTGACTCTGATTTCACCTGCACCTTTACTTCTGAGAATCGGATATCCTGCAAAAACTTCACCTGCATCATAAATGTTATTGCCGAGATATTTCGGCTTAATAACACGTGAAACTTTATCGGCAGGGCAATCCTGAATAAAGAAATTTGTATCAGGTTTTTCTTCTGTTACCACATTTTTCCATTCTGCAACTGTAGTATAATCATGCGTTTCACCTCTGATTATACTTGCTTCCTTAACGAAACTTTCTCTCATTTTTTCTGTGCCGTCAGAGAAGACAGCTCTTGCATTATTATTTTCATCCGTTATGTCAATTTTCCAACAGATTTTTGCAGTTCCGTAATTGTATTCTTCGTAAAATCCTGAACCGAGCATAAAAAAGATTTCGTTTTTACCCTCGTAAAGATAATCTGTAATATCATAAACAGGGCAGTAGAGCCTGTGACGGAATTCTTCATTGAATGGATTTCCTCCATATTCCATGTTATATCTTTTCTCAAAATCTGTATTAAGAGGCTGAAAAAGGTCTTTGCTCACTTTTTTGCCGTTAACGTAAAGTCTGAATGTGCCCATACACCCGATTGTGATAGTTGCTTTTTCGTTTTTATTGAAATTTATTTCCGTGAGAATATCTACAGGAAAACTTTTCTTTCCTGAGCCTATCCATCTGCACATGCTTAAATCTGCTTTTTTAAACATTGAGAACACCTCCGTTAATTTAATTTATACCATATTTGATTGCTATAATCAAGCAAAAAAATCCGCAACGGAAAATTTTCCGCTACGGATTTTTTTTCAATTAAATAGGAGGATATAGAAAATGGCCTTAATTTTTAAATTATGTTTGTTTAAGTGTTCTTACTGTGACTTTATTTTAGCATAAGACGATATAAATTTCTGTGACTAAGTCACAAAAAAACACCCTGAGGATTTCCTCAGGGTGTAATTGCAAATATAAGTTAAATTATGCAAGTTCAGCGAAGTATTTGATTGTTCTAACCATCTGGCTTGTGTATGAGTTTTCGTTGTCATACCATGAAACAACCTGTACCTGGAATGTGTCATCATCGATTTTAGCAACCATTGTCTGTGTTGCATCGAAGAGTGAGCCGTAACGCATACCGATAACGTCTGAAGAAACGATCTGTTCTTCGTTGTAACCGAATGAATCGTTAGCAGCAGCTTTCATAGCAGCGTTGATGCCTTCAACTGTAACGTCGCTACCTTTAACAACAGCAACAAGAATTGTTGTTGAACCTGTGGGAGTGGGAACTCTCTGTGCAGAACCGATGAGTTTGCCGTTGAGTTCGGGAATAACAAGGCCGATAGCTTTAGCAGCACCTGTTGAGTTGGGAACGATGTTAGCAGCACCTGCACGAGCACGACGGAAGTCGCCTTTTCTGTGAGGACCGTCAAGGATCATCTGATCGCCTGTGTAAGCGTGAACTGTTGTCATGATACCGCTCTGGATAGCTGCATAGTCGTTAAGAGCTTTAGCCATGGGAGCAAGGCAGTTTGTTGTGCATGATGCAGCAGA
>JAZRNJ010000238.1:0-6820 GCA_045648125.1 Acutalibacteraceae bacterium | reverse complement strand
CTTTCTTTTTATCTTCTCTCAGGTTTTTCTCAGTCTTCTGAGGAACTCTTTTTTCCACTGCCTGATTTTTATAGTTACTGTTTTTCTTTGTTTTTTTCTTATTATTTTTCTTTGCTTTTGCCAAGGAAGTCACCTGCTTTCAATATTAGGAAAACGGACCGAGGATTCTCGGTCCTTTAATTTTTAATTTCCCAGGGAAGATCTCCCCAAATCTGCGGATATCGGTTAATCTGCACCATATCTGCTTCAACTGCTACTTTGATTACAGCGTCAGCTTCGGCGAAACCTGCAATCATCTCGGACGCTTCTTTGCTGAGACCTGTTATCAGCTGAACAGATTTTACTTTCTCATCGCTGTCAGCATCCAATCTGCCTTTATCTTTATCTGTTCCCTGATAATAATAACAGTAGTCTTTGCTGCGGTTATCGTGCCACAAATTGACTTCTGTTGTACCATCCTCATTCATACCTTTAGCCGTAGCATAAGGGATTTTTGCAGGATGCTGAACTGCAATATCACTTGTTCCTGTAGTAAACTTATGAACCATTCTCACCCTCAGATATCCTGCACCGTCACCTGAGTATTTTACTTTTACACGGAAGTTGCCTATGTAGTTGGGGTCTTCTTCATTTGTACTGAGTTCAATCAATCCTGTAAGATGCTCATTTTCCTTGCCTTCAAAATAGCACACAGGCTCTGCTTTAAAGTTTGATACAGACATATCAATTGTCTGAGATTCTCTTAACCAGAACCATGCAAAAGAAAACCCGCCAACAATAAATACAGTAATAAGAAATACTGCCATCAGTCTGAATTTTTTATTTTCTATGAACTTTTTCTTCATACTGACACCACACTTTCTTATTGATTTACTGCTGTTGTTGTAAGTGCATCCGAAACAGCTTCATCTTTAACCTGTGAAGCTATCATTTCAATTCTGCAACTATAATCAACGGATGCTATATTCATTGCATCCTGCCAGATTTGTTCTCCGCTTGTATCCTCAGTTGATACGGCATTCATTACCTCGTCATATTCTGCCCAGAAGATGATTTTCACATCTATGCTCTGACCCTCAGGAAGCTTTGTTTCACCTGCATCTGTGCTTGATGTTGTACCGGTTTCAAGAACTCTTGTGTGATTGCTTGTATCAGTATATGACTCAAGTACAGAAACCGCATCAGAATATTTAACAGTTGTTGAATCCTTAAATAAATTAAGAAGACTTTCTATTTCGGATTTCAACTCGCCTTTCGGAAGTTCAGTTGTAGTTTCTGCTGTGCTTGAATTCTCTTCTGTAGTGTCCCCTGCTTCTTCTGACATAGGTTCAGGTTTTGATGAAGCATAATACGGTTCTGATACAATTATCATATATTTAAGACCGTTTTTTGCTGAATCTTTAAGAGGTGTTACGCGAGTAGCAACCGTTGCAGGAACTTCTCCTGTGTTGGTTACTGTATATGTTTTAACCACTGCAACTTCGTCAAAGAGTTTTTCATCATAATCTGCAAACTTTGTTGCACCTTTGAATTTTAACTCTTCAGTTTTTTCAAAGATTTCATTTCCTTTAGTAATATCAACATCGAAGAGGGAAAACTTTATTATTCCGCCGGAATCGATTTGTCTATAAAAATAAGCACTTGTAGGTGTGAGGAGACTGAAATAAGTTACTGTAAGAATAAGCACAGTCATAAGTGCTGTGAATTTAATTGTCTTCTTTTTCGTTGTACTCATTTTTATCACCTCTTGCCTTATTTTTATAATATTTTCCTGCTGCAAAACCTACAGTCATAACAACAAGAACAAATATTGCTATTGCTGCAACATAAGTTGAGTCAGTCATCAGCAGTGAAAGAAAACCAACCAAAGGAATTGAGAAAAGAACCTTTCCCAGAATCTGTTCCTCTGATGCACTTTCAGTGTCAATTGTATCAATATTGTCACCGGCTGTACGTATTTCTTTTTTATTGTAATCAATTTCAACTATTCTGTGAGTATAAGTGCCGTTACCTGTTTTGAACATAACAGTTACAACATCGCCTTTTTCAAGTTCATCAAAGGGTATGGCTTTTACAAAAACCACATCACCTCTGCGAAACTCAGGTGCCATACTGTCTGATGCCACTGAATAACCTTTTGCTCCGATTACTGACATTACAACTACAAGAGCAAACAACAGACAAATCAAAATTGATAGTGCGTTTTTTAAAATTCTGAATATCTTTTTCATCATAAACTTTTATACCTGATTTTCAGGAGTTTCTGTTTCTGTATCAGGTTTAAATTCTGACCACTCCACAAAATCAGCCTGTTTAGCCTGAATATAAATCTTGAAAGTCAATTCTTTATCTATCATATCATTAGAAACTTCACCACTGATGATAAGATCATTATTAAAATTAATTACCTGTTCAGTCGTCATTGCAGGAATTCTGTAATCAGGTGCAGCTGATGAAGCGTCGCCTTTTGGACAATAATACAGATAAGTTATGCCATCTTCGCCTGTTACAATTTTCCAATTGTTTGTTCCTTCTGAAAAACTGAAATTAACCCATTGCTTTTTCTCAATTACGTTTTTACCATCTTCACCTGTTACAGGCTCACCATTATCATCTTTCACAGCATATTCGCAATCAATTTTTATTCTGAGTTCAGTTTCAATACTTGAATTATTTTTGATTTTTATACCCTCAGAACTGTTTGAAAGTTTAACCACATCACCGGGTAAATATTCACCGGAAACACTGGTAGAAAGATTATCTGCCTCAAAAACGAGTTTACCTGAATTGAGCACCATACTCTTATTTTTGCCCTGACTGAACCATGCCTCAGTTGCATTAAACCCGAAAAGGCTGAATACTGCCGCAAGGGAAAGTATCACACAAAGTATTCTCTTTTTCATTGTTATCCCTTCTTTCGTTTTTTCGAGGCAGCATTTTCAATTTCAACTGCTATATACAAAACATAAGCCAATACTAAAACAACTTTTCCCCATGTGTAGGAGAGTGCAAGAGGAAGAAAACCTACAAAAGGCATTTTCTTCTCTACCCTGCCCACAACTGCATCAAAGGATGTATAACCCGGGTCAATAACATTGTTGTGGTCGCCTTTTGTTCTGAAGGCTTTATTCTCTGTATCAATTTTCACCACACGGTGGGAAAACCACTTTTTACTTCCTTCTTTTGTGAAAGTAAGGACATCTCCCACTTCCACATCTTCAAACTGCACTTCCTTTGTAAAGACAAGGTCGCCTACTTTCATTGCAGGTGTCATACTGTCTGAGGCAACATAATAGCCTTCGTAATCAGAAAACACGGGAATGAGTCCTATTGTGAGAAGTACAACCGACAAAAGTATTATAAAAGTTGTGAAAATGTTACTGATTATTTTCTTCGCTTTCTTCATCATCGTCACCGCTACGTGCAATTACAATAATATCCTTTACTTCCACTGCCATAATTACAAGCATAGGAAGAATTACTATAAGGAAAAATGCAGTTCTGTTAGTCTGCAAAAAGGTTGCTGCTTTACCAACATAAGGGATTTTTCCCTCTACCTTACCGATAATATCGGTTTCTGCAATTTTTTCAATATCGGCAATCTGGTTGTTATCGCCTTTAGTTTCAAACAGTCTCTGACCGTTTTCTTCTGTTATATCTATAATACGATGAGTTACAATCTGACCTTCCATGTCAGTTTCCTTAGAATAGAATGTGATAACATCCTTTTCTTTCAACTCATCTGTATTTGTTTTCTTGACTATTACAATGTCGCCTACATTATAATTAGGCTCCATACTGCCCGTAAGGACACTCATTACGCTGTAGCCTGCTACGCTGACTACCTTTGAGCCGTTTGCATCTTTTGGAGTGGCAATTACTACTGCCAGAAGTGCTAAGCAAATTATAAAAACTATTGCTGAAATAAAAGATAAAAGTTTTTTAAGAATTTTCATTGTTCGTCTCACTACTTGTTTCTTCTGATACTTTTCCGCTGCTTATAGTAGCATTTACACTTTCAATATTTATAGTTTTTTCCATATCATTCTCTACCTTTGCATCAATTGAGAACTTAAATGAAAAATACACAATAAGGGTTTCACCTTCACCGACTTTACCATTAATTTTTTCGTTATCATATACGGCAAAATCGCCTTTACTGAGCGTTATGCCTTTAGTATCTGCATCTGCGTATTTTACTGTATCGCTTGTATTTGTGATTTCTCTGTAAACCGTTATTTTGCTAACATCGAGGCTCTTACTATCTGTTACTTCATTCACACCCTCGAGAATTAATGACAACACATATTCCGGAGAGCAATTTGTAAACTCTGCCTTGAAGAAATATTCTGCACCGGGAATCATGTTTTCAAGTTTAATAATATCGTCAGTAATCTCTGTATAATCTTTGACATCTTCTCTTTTTATAGCTAATACTTTAGTGACCTTTTTTTTATTTACAATCTCTGTTTCCTTAGCACCTTCATACAACTTAGCTGTTGATGAAGCGTCATTATTGACTGCTGAACCGAGGTTATCGACTGTTGTTTTTTTGTTTATTACGAACCAGCAAAGAGTTACTGCCACAAGTACAACACCTGTAACAATAAGCATTACAAGACTTTTGGTTGCATTTTTGTTGCTACTGTTTGCCATTATATTTACCTCTCTTTGCTGAAATTTTTGTTTTCCTGCAGGGGAGAAATTTTACCTTCTCCCCTGCTTAAAATTTGTTTACTCTTCTTTCCCAAGAGTGTTAGTGTGCCAGAGTGTGTTCACAATTGAATTTACACCCCAGGGTTTATTCTTCTCTTCTACAACTCTGAGTACGATATCAAGATTATACTCTTCGTATTTGCTATCTATCTCGCCTTCAATTAAACCTTGTTCCCTCAAATTTTGTAAATCAAGTTCAATAAATATTTCAGGACGATCCGTTTTTACTATATGGTCTTTAGTAATTTTAGCACTGTCATTAAGTATAATTGATTCAATTTCATACTTGTATCCTTTAGGAAGCATTTCTGCTAAATAGAAGCCTTTTTCATCTTCATCAACAATAAATGAATCAAGAACTAATAATTTACCTGAACTTGTACTTGAATTGATTTCCTGTGTGAAATCATTAAGAACATTAGTGTTTTTACTACCAAGCGCACTCATAAGAAGAACTCCAAGGGTTTTACCATTTATAGCGTTATAAATATCGCTATCAGCTACAATCTTATATTTAACGTTAGCAGTATTTGAAAGACCAGGATAAACCAATCTTATCGCACCATTATCCAACGTAAGAACTATATAAGGATTATCTGTTTCGTGATTCTTAATACAATTAAGAATTCCTTTTATTGGTTTGCCATCCTTATATTCATACGAAATATGGAAATAATCAAAGTTTCCTGCATCATCACCCATAATAGGTGTTCCGTCTGCTGATGCTTCATATGCAGTAATTTCTTTACCTGATACATACGATTCAAAACGCATTGACGTATACATTTTGCGATAACCGATACCTGAACCCAAATAGAAGTTCATAGTTACTGCCGCAAGAGAAGCAGTTGCCTTAAAGGTTGAATTTTCAACATTTTCCAATGACATTGGTACAGGATAATAACCACTGCCAATAGCATTGCTACTATCAAATACCAACAGTTCTTCGTAAGCTTTTGTCTTGTATCCCTCACCGATTATACCTTCAGACAACGTTCTGTTGTTCATCTGGTTATCATAATAAGGTTTAGTAACTGTTGCTGATTCTGACTTACTTGCAACGATGGGATAAGCGTTGTAAATCTTTGTTTCGTCAGTGGACTCTTCTTTGTTAAGATATCCGTCTGCAAAGCCACCGAAGAGGACATTGTTGAGTGATGTTGTTTCACCTGTTTCTGCTATCATCTCACCAATAATACCACCTGCAAGAGCACCACCTTCATGAGTCTTGACAGTTGCTGTTGAAAGGAAGTTGCTCATTGTAGCATTCTGTGCTGAGCCGATTACACCGCCCACAACATTATGACTACCATCAGTATCTGTTGTAGATGCACTACCCGTTGTAACAATAGCTGAAATGTTTGCACCACTTGTTACTCTACCTGCAAGAACACCTGTTGCAGAAGCTTTACCCGGTATTGCCGGTGTATCTTCTGTTGCTTCTGTTGATGGTATTTCTTCAAAGGTTGATGTAACATCTGCAGCAACAACACAGTTTGTAACTTTACCTTCAATGATATTTGCAAGAGCACCTGTGTACTGTTCATCACTGATAACCTTACCTGTGAGAGCAACGTTATTCACAACTGCATCTTTTTCGATTGTGCCGAAGAGACCACCGTAACCTACTGTAACTGTACCGTCTTCGTTCACTTTACCTGAGGTAAAGTTCTTGATTGTATACTGGGTAGGCTTGTCATATTCGCTATTTTCAAGGTCGTTGAGATGTGCTTTGAAGTGATGAATCTGGAAGTCATCATAGCCTTTGCCCTTATTGCCTTCTGCCTCAGGAGACATATCAATATCAGCACCGAGAACGAAGTAAAGGTCTGCTTCTGTGCCGTAATAATGAAGTGAAGCAAGTGAAGCTGCATCACTGATTACATACGGATCATTTTTTGTACCCATACCACCTGAGAAGTTGGGGTTAACATTTCCGTCATCAACAACTTTAACATCAATATAAAGCTTAGGCTCAATTTCAATGTCACGGAGAAGTTTCAGCTTTGTACTGTATTGAGGTATAACAGTATCTGAATCTACTGCAACTACTGACATTACTGAACCACTTGTGCTGACAGTTGAAGAGTTATGCTTGAACACC
>JAZRNJ010000237.1:0-2753 GCA_045648125.1 Acutalibacteraceae bacterium | reverse complement strand
CGGAGAACTCTTGCACCATCGGGGAATTCACCGTCAGTCATTCTCTTGGACAAATCAAGGTTTTCTTCAATTGAACGGTTTCTGTAGGGGCTTTCTTTACCCGGCTCTGTGAGAGTACCTCTGTATTCTCTCATTTCATCTGCAGTAAGGTCACAGACAAAAGCTTTGCCCATTTCAATAAGTTTTACTGCACATTCATAAATAAAATCGAAATAGATTGATGCATAGTAGCAATCGTTCCATTTAAAACCGGGCCATTCAATATCTTCCTTGATAGCATCAACGTATTCCATATCTTCCTTGCTTGGGTTTGTATCGTCAAGACCAAGATTACAGATACCGTTATATTTCTTTGCAGTTGCAAAGTTGATGCAGATAGCTTTTGCATGTCCGATATGAAGATATCCGTTGGGTTCTGGAGGGAAACGAGTCTGTACACGTGAGTAAACACCATCTTCAAGGTCTTTATCAATAAAATCATGGATAAAGTTTGATGATATTTCTTTTTCCTTTTCTTCAATAATTTCTGCCATTATTTTCAAGTCCTTTCAAAGGGATTTAATATTAAAGAGAATTAATGCAATCGTCAATTCTTGACATTACTTTTTCTTCACCTAAAAGCTGCATAATTGAGTAAAGGTCAGGTGTGTTTCTGCGTGAAGTCATTGCAATTCTGATTACTGTTGAAACATCGCCTACATGGCCTTTGAATAAGTCGGGATTTTTCTTGTATTCCTTAACATTGGGAGTAAAGCCAAGTCCTTCGCACATATCCTTGATACGTGTAAACCACATATCTTTATCGTCAGATGCATTGTAAGTATTTTTGTAAGTTTCAAGAATAGCCTTTGCATCGTCTGAAGAAATATTTTCAGGCATTGTATAATCGGGAGTATAAATTTCATCGTAGAAATATTCTACGTAAGGTTTGATGTCACTCCATTTTGAAATATCCTTACGTGGTTTATTGCCACCTCTGTCAATTGAAAGAATACCCTCGGCATATTCTTTGTCAGCACTGAAAAGATTATAAAGCTGTTCGTCTTTTTCTTCTGCCCAGAGAAGTGTTTTCTCAAGAACTTCTTCTGCTGTCATTACAGAAATAACATTCTTACTTACGTCAACAAGTTTTACAAGGTCAAACAAAGCACCACTTGCACTCATCTTTTTAAGATTGAAGGGGAATTCTGAAGTGTCAAGAGTGGGGTTTGCTTTTCTCCAGTCCTCGAAGTTTGAGTTAGCAATTGTAAGAAGATATTCAATAACGCTTTCCTTGGGATAACCCTCATCAAAGTAGAATGTAACTGCTGCTTCAGGGTCTTTACGCTTTGAAAGCTTTCTTTTGCCACCGTTCTCCTCTTTCATGATGGGAGAAATGTGAGAGAATTTAGGAACTTTGAAACCACAGCATTTGAAAAGCTGAATGTGTACGGGAACAGATGAAATCCATTCGTCACCACGTACAATATGTGTTGTTCTCATAAGGTGGTCATCCACTGCATGAGCAAAATGGTATGTGGGAATGCCGTCAGTTTTGAGAAGAACAACATCCTGAATATTTTCCGGCATTTCAATTTTGCCCTTGATTACGTCTTCAAAAGTAATTCTGTTTTCTTTGTTACCGGGTGAACGGAGTCTGAGAACATAGCCTTTACCCGCTTTGATATTTTCTTCAATTTCTTCAAAAGAAAGTTCTCTGCAACGTGCATATTCGCCATAGTAACCTTTATCGTCAAGGTTCTTTTCTTCCTGCTCTGCACGGATGGCATTGAGCTCTTCTTCACTGCAGAAGCAAGGATATGCAAAACCTTTTTTTACAAGTTCTTTTGCAAAGCACTGATAAATATCTTTTCTCTTACTCTGCTGATAAGGACCGTAAGAACCTTTTTCTTCATTAAAACCGATAACGCCTTCTTCAGGTGTCATACCGAAAGCAGAAAGTCCTTTTATAATTTCTGAAACGCCGTCTTCAATTTCACGTTTCTTGTCAGTATCCTCGATTCTGAGGAAAAACACGCCACCTGTAGTTGTGGCAGTAAGTTTTGAACACATTGCAGCAAAAAGTCCGCCGATGTGCAGGAAACCTGTAGGACTGGGAGCAAAACGAGTAACTCGTGCACCTTCTTTAAGTCCTCTGTCTTTGTACATTTCTTCATACTCTTCGGGTGTTTTTGTTATGTGACCGAAGAGAAGTTCTGCAAGTTTAATATTATCTGTCAAAGGTAATCTCTCCCCAATTATATTTACATTACATTATGACAGAAAAATCAATTTTTTTCAAGTAAAATTTGCATGTTTTTAAGAATATACTCAGTTTTTCTGCATTTTCACCAAATGTAAGGGGATAATAAAGGCGAGGTGATACAAATGGACATAAAAGATTTACCCGCAGGTTTTGCAATGGCTCTTTCACGTAACCCCGATGCCCTTGCACGTTTCGGTAAAATGCCGGAAGAGGAACAGAAAAAAGTAGTTGAACACGCACGTTCTGTGGGTTCAAAACAAGAAATGCAGGTTCTTGTCTATGACCTGTCGAAAAACTGATTTTTTTCAACGAAAAATCCCCTCTGTTAAGTTATAATTTGACGAGCAAATTATAACAGTGATATTTGGCTTCGCCAAGTGATGTTGCTGACGCAGTGATGTTTGCTTTGCAAGTGATGTGTTGTCTTACGACAACGTTGTGGGTCTGCGACGCGATTATATTTATTGCACCGATTGAAACTTCGTAGGGGTCATTCACGAATGACCCG
>JAZRNJ010000236.1:0-4258 GCA_045648125.1 Acutalibacteraceae bacterium | reverse complement strand
TCTTCGCCGTAAATAATCTGTTTTGCCATGTGTTTTGCCTCCTTATTCTACAATTGCAAGAATTTCTGACTGACGGACAATTGTATATTCTTCTTTGTTAAGTTTAACTTCTGTACCTGCATATTTGCTTGTGATAACTTTATCGCCGACTTTAACTGTCATTACAACTTCGTTACCGTCAATGATTCCGCCGGGACCTACTGCAACAACTTCTGCAACCTGAGGTTTTTCCTGAGATGCAGATGCAAGAATAATACCGCTGTTGGTTGTTTCTTCCATTTCAACAAGTTTAACAACAACTTTGTCTGCAAGGGGTCTGAGTGTCATAATAAATTACCTCCTATAAGTAATGTAAATAAAAACAAATTGATTTTAGCACTCTGAAAGGTTGAGTGCTAATTTATATTGTAGCCATTTTTTGGAAAAAATCAAGGGTTATTTCAAATGTTTACAAATATGTAATAAACTTTTCCATAATTTGGCCGGGTGTTTTGGATTGACTTGGCATGGCAAATAAAGTTATAATAAACTTAACTTTTGTAAAGAGGTAAAGATAATGAAAAAATTTATAAGAATTTTATGCCTTGTTCTGTCTCTGAGCATTGTGATTTCTCTTGTTGTGTTAAACAGAGGTTTTGCATCAGGTGCAGGTGACGGAAAAGGAATAATAGCATACGGTGTTGATGTATCATCATGGCAAGGTAAAATTGACTGGCAGAAAGTTAAAAAAGATGGCAAAACTTTTGCTATACTGAGGATTGGCACAACAAAAGGAAAAGATACATATTTTGAAGAAAATTATAAAAATGCAAAGGCAGCAGGAATAAATGTAGGATGTTATTTTTATACTTATGCAACAACTGTTACGGAAGCAAAAAAAGATGCTCAGATGGTTTTGTCATGGCTTGACGGAAAACAGCTTGAATATCCTGTTTATTACGATATGGAAAATTCTGCTCAGTTAAGCTCAGGAATTACTACTGTAAAACGTACAGATATGTGCATTGCTTTTCTTGATATGATGAGTGAAAAAGGTTGGTTTGCAGGGACTTATGCTAACGGCAATTGGTTCTCAAATTATCTTGATAAAGCAAGGCTTGGTGAAAAATATGAATTGTGGCTTGCTTCATGGATGAATTCGGGACTGCCGTCAAAGGATTATAGTTCGCAGTATGGTATGTGGCAGTATACTGATTCAGGTAAAGTAAACGGTATTCCTACTCTTGTTGACCTTGATGTTGCATACAAGGATTATCCTACTATAATGAAAAACGGTGGTTTCAACGGTTACAGTACTGTTTTGGAAGAAGTTGATGAAGAGTGGATAATTACTGCAGAAACAGGTGTAAATGTAAGAACAGGTGCAGGAACGTCTTTTGACAAAGTAGATTTTCTTACAAACGGAGTAAGACTTCATGTAACTGCAAAAGTAACAGGAAATGGTCATACATGGGGAAAAATCGGTGAAGACAGATGGTGTGTGCTTACCTATGCAAAACAAGTTCAATCTGAACTATTGCTTTCGGATGGAAATTTAATTCTTGAAAATAATCTTATAAAAGGCATAGAAGAGGGTACAGAAATCACAGAAGAAATGTTTACCGTTTCAGGATTTGCACATTTGGACATAATAGAAAATACGAAGGGTGCAGGGACAGGAACACAGATAAACCTTGTTTTAGGTGACACTTTAATTAATACATATTATGTAGTAATTGACGGAGATATTAACGGAGATACATATATTGATGCATTAGATTTGTCACAAAGTTTTGCATTTGCAAATTTTGATACAGAAATTGAAAACACATCACCGTTTTACGCATCAGCAGATTTAAATGGTGACGGTGTATGTGATATTTTTGATAGTGAAATAATGATAATGAAAGTAAACGGTGAATAAGAAAATCCCGCATAAGTGCAGAACTTATGCGGGATTGATACTTTTTATAAAATATTATTTAGGATTGACGATATCACGCCAGTCAAGGTCGCCTCTTTCAAGGCTGTGAATAAGAGCTTCTGCAGTTGCAATATTTGTTGCAACGGGGATGTTATGAACATCGCAGAGTCTTAAAAGATTGTCTTCATTAGGTTCGGAAGCCTTTCTGTTGAGAGGGTCACGGAACAGAAGAAGAAGGTCAATTTCATTATATCCGATTCTTGCGGCAATCTGCTGATCGCCACCCTGAGAACCGCTGAGGAAACGAACAACGTTAAGTCCTGTAGCTTCGGCAACGAGTTTTCCTGTAATACCTGTTGCACAAAGATTATGCTTGCTGAGAATTCCGCAGTAAGCAATACAGAACTGAGTCATAAGTTCTTTTTTGTCATCGTGAGCAATAAGTGCAATATTCATTTAGCATACTCCTTTCATTTTGCTGATAGTGGACTTAGAAGTACATTACTAATTTATTATAATACAGGTTCTGACAAAATTCAATAGTATTTTTGAATTTTTATGCAGTCATTTCTGCAATTGCCTTAACAAGTCTTATAAAACTGTTTGTGTTATCAACTGAAATTTCTTCTGTTACGGGAACAAGTTTATTTCCTTCAAGACGTACAAACTGAGGATGGGCTTCATCTGTAAATACTGTAGGTTGTCCGTCGTAGAGAATTGCCCAGTCTGTAAAGTCCATATAGGGTGCAGGTGAAACTGCATGGTTGATACCTCTTATAAACCATGTGTAATCAGGGAAAAGACATGTTGATGCGTCAATAAGCTTGTCTTTTGAATAATATTTTGCATCAGATGAATTGAAGTCAAGTTCAAGTGTTGTGCCGTATTTTGCGGTTGTTGCACCAAAGCTTGTATATTTTGTTTCAACGAGCATGTCTCCCATGTTATCACTGCCTGCATATACGGGAATAGGAGCAAAATTATACTGTGAGAAGAAAAGAATTGATACACCGTTTTCATTTGCTTCTTTCAGCAATTTTTCAAGATTCTTCTGAACGTTGTAATGATAGTCGTCAATTCTTTTAATAAGGACTGCATATTTTTCGTTATTGCCGAACATTTCTTTTTTAGCTGTTTCGTAATAAGAATCAGGAACAAAAGTCCACAAAGCGGGCCATGTTGCAAAAGAATCAATAAGAACCTCGTCATAAAGAGTATTAAGAACATCTCCGAGGAGTGCATCGTTAAGCCAGTTGGCAATACCATTTATAAGACCGATATCATTCAGAATATCCATAAGTGCAGAAACAAGCTTCCCTGATTCTGTGCCCTCTGTAAGAGAAGAAACAAATGCACCTATCTGTTCACCCTTGTTCTCAAGAGTAAGGTCCTTTGTAAAAAGCTGTCCTACAAGGTTGATACCGTTGAATGCTGCAGCAGTAAAGCAGAAATTTTCAACAGATGAGTAACCGTATTTGTAAAGATAAGCTGCAGCAACACAGTTACCTTCACTGTGACATTTGATAACAACTTTATCGTGACCTGTTGTTTTCTTGATTTCTTCAATGTATGTATTAAGGTCATCTGCAATTACCATAGGGTCAAGACGCCAATCATATTCAAAGTCGTATTCTGCATCTTTTCTTGCATCTGCATCGTTTTCAAGAGTGAAATTTTTATGTTTATCAATGTTTGAAGGGTCACTTTCATCAGGAATAATTTTGCTCACAGAATCACCTTCTGCAGTACACATCAGGTCACCCATAATTCCCGTGAGAATTGCATCGGCACTTTTGCTGAAAAGCTTAGCATTACCGAAAGCAAGTGAGAATACAGCCAATATGATATCGTCAACAAGAGGAACAATTTTGTCACCGTCAAAAGCAAAAGCATTTGTAAGTGAGCCGTCATCTTCTATCTTGAAGATACCTCCGCCGAATCCTCTTACATACACTACAGGAGCAGTACCGCAATTGCATGAATGAGTTTCTTCTGCCAATACGCTTACGGGGATACTTACGGCAATAATAATTGCAAGTAATAAGCTTAAAACCTTTTTCATTTTTCCCACCTTTTCTTTGCTTTTATTTCATCGGTGCTGGTCTGTGTTTTGCAGTAAATTCTGTAACATCAATTCTGATTACTGCCACAACACTTACCAATTTTTCATTGAATTCAAAATCTTTGTCTGTCTGTGTTTTCATAAGTACAGACAGGGCTTTCATTTTTTCTTCAGGGTCTTCAACTATTTCTGCTTTTCCTTTACCCATAATTGAAGAATAAGTGATGCCGTACTTACATGCAACCTCACCTTCAAAAGGAACAATATCACAATCCATTTCAAAAAACACTTTG
>JAZRNJ010000235.1:0-23378 GCA_045648125.1 Acutalibacteraceae bacterium | reverse complement strand
GGTGTTCTCCTTGTATTCTTTGCTGTTATCTGTACTCTTTCAACAAAGGAAAGACACGTTGTATATAACAATGAAAAATTCAGCTTCAAAAAAGTTTTTCAGATTATCGGAAAGAACGATCAGCTTGTTGTGTTCATGATTTTTGCTATGATTTCCAATGCAGGTTGGTATCTTACAAGCGGTACTGCAGTTTACTATTTCAATGACGTTTTAGGTGAACCTACTGCTCAGAGTCTTTTCTCAACAATCGGTGCTGTAGGCTCTGCTCTGGGACTTCTTGTAATCCCCTTACTCAGCAAAAAATTCTCAAACCGCACAATTTATCAGATTTCACTTATCATAACAATTGCAGGTTATGTTCTGATGTATATTTTCGGACCTGTTCTCAGAATTAACATTGCCCTTGACCTGAGCTATACAATTGCAAGTATCGGTATCGGTTCAATGTTTGTGGGACAGACTATTTTCCTTGCAGATATTGTTGACTACGGCGAATACAAAATGGGTTCACGAAACGAAAGCATCACTTTCTCAATGAAAGGTTTCCTGCAGAAAATGGCTTATACAATTCAGACAATTTTCCTTTTCGGAGGTCTTGGTCTGATGAACTATAATGAACAGATTACAACAGGCCCTGTAAATGAAGCAACGAAAAGTGCTATCGGTATTATCTGTTTTGCAGTGCCTCCCGTGCTTATTTTAATTTCGCTTATTGTTTTCAGAGCAAAGTTTAAACTTCATGGTGAACTCCGTGATGAAATTCACGACTTCATTGCAGAAAAACGTGCTTCTGAAAAAGCTGAATAAGGAGTACTGTTATGAGGCTTAATTTCAGAAACAAACAATTCAGAATAATGCAGGTTGCCGACACTCAGGAGGGTAAGCATGTCAGTCCCGATACTCTCAACCTTCTCAATGCAGCAATTGAAAAAGAAAAGCCTGATTTAGTTGTTTATTCGGGAGACCAGATATGGAATATTGCATCTTTCAAGGGTGATAAAAAACTTGTCCGTGAAGTTCTTTTCAAACTGACTGAACCTGCACATTCAAGAAACATTCCTTTTACAATATGCTTCGGTAATCACGACAGACAGGTTGGTGTTTCAAACGAAGAACAGTTTGAAATTTACAAAACCATTCCTTGTTTTGTTGGTGAAAGTGCAGAGGGCATTGACGGTGCAGGAAATCATGCAATTGAAATTGCAGATGATGACGAAATAAAATTTCTTCTTTACTGCATCGACAGTCAGACAAGCCTTAAAATCGGCTATGACCATGTTCACGAAAATCAGATTGAATGGTACAGAAAAACACGTGATGAATACAAAGAAAAATGCGGAAAATATATCCCGTCAATTGTAATTCAGCACATTCCCGTCCCTGAAGTTATTGAACTTTTAAAGGAAGTAAAAAAAGGAACAAGAGGTGCTGTTCAGGGTTTCAGAAATCATGCAGGTAAATGGTATATCCTTGACGAAACTAAAGTAAACAAAGAGGCATTTATGAAAGAGTCTCCTGCTGACCCTATGGAAAATGGCGGTCAGTTTGATGCTATGGCTGAAAAAGGTGACGTTAAAGGTATTTACTTCGGTCACGACCACATAAACTCTTTCAACGGCAAAGTCCGTGGAGTTGACTTAGGTTACACTCAGGGTGCAGGTTTCCATGTTTACGGCCCCGGTCTTGACAGAGGAGTGAGAATGATTAACCTCAACACTGACGATACATTTGAAACTTACGACCGAAGATACATAGATTTAGTAGGCAACAAAGTAAAAGAAAAGTTTCTTTTTAACCTTTACCGTCTTATGCCCACAAACGGTTATGAAGCATTTCAAAAAGGAATTAAAATTCTCGCAGTACCTGCAGTTATTGCAGTAATTGTTCTGCTGATAAAATATTTTATGAAATAAAGCGAAACGCTCACGTGGAAAACACGTGAGCGTTTAATTTTTTATTCTATTGTTATTCTTGTTTCACCGTTTGAAATAATTCTTAGAGTGAGTGTACCTGAGTTTTCATCAAACTCTGTTTTCATTTTTGCACCGTTTGAGCCTGTTGCAGTAACATGAGGCTCTGTTTCGTAACCGGAAAGAGTGATTACAGATTCACGGAAATTTTTCGGATCACTTCTCTTACCACCCTGGGCGTAAGAAACCATAAACTCATTTTCTCCCTCACGTCCTGCACAAACATCATCTGTATCAAGTCTGAGGTTGCACAAATCAATGCTGAGTTTTTTACCGTCTTCCTTGAAAATGCCGTAAGTATGTGCAACGAAAGTTGTATCGAGTTTCAAACCACTTTCAGGCAATGTATAACTTACACTCTGTTCTGAATCAATTGTCTTGTTTTCGTTGCTGTTGAAAATATAAATATAATCGTTTATATCAAACAGCACTCCGTCGCCCTGATAAGTTTCTTCATATTTTTCGTTGAAGAATTTTTCTTTCAACGGATTTATGAAAAGGAAATTGAAGAAATATTTCAGGTCATTAAGAATGTAACTGTCGGGCATAACTTCTTCAGGGTCAGAATAAATAGGAAGAATGGGAATTATGTGATATCTTCCTGTTGAAGGCACCCATGTTTTTGTACAATCAAGATAAATGTTTTCAAACTTTTCCTGGAAGAAAGTGAAGGAGTCGCAGTAAAGTCCCTGAAGAAAATGTGCGTCATTACCACGCAAAGGATAGGATACGGGGTTTAACATTTTGTAGGCAACTTTTACCTTTTCTTTTACCTGCTCTTTTGACGGCACTGCACCGTCAAGAACCATTCGGTAGAAAGGATAAAGCACATCATAGAAAGTAGGTGTCATAACAACATTACCGTCAACCCAATGATATAATCCGCCTCTTGAGAAAGTTCCCTCAATTGCATAAACGGTAGCACCACCCACAAGGTCTGCTATCATATCAATTCCGTAAAGTGCAGGAGGATATTTTGAAGTGTATGCAAAATCAGGCTCATTCGGCTTTACACCAATGCTGTCATATTCCGTAAATCCTTCTTCATACCAAAGGAAATTTTCAAGGTTTACACCCCAGTTACCACACACGTCATCGAGCCAACAACCCATAATATTTGACTGTGAAGCAAAGTGTCTGCCGTGACCGTTGTGCTTATCCATGATGATTACATTTTCAGAATTTGCTTTGAGCAAATCATAAAGTTCTCTGTCTTTGAGAATGTGGTTTACATAATTGTTCTTTTTCCAATAAATATATTCCATATCCTGCCAGATAAAAAGACCGCCGTTTTCTGCACATGCTTTAATGCAGGATTTCATTCTTGAAAGAATATTTTTGTTAACGCCCATATCGTTTGTTACAACGTCTGTAGCAAGATGTTCATTTGTAACACCATTTGTTGAAAGTTCAACCTGAACGTATCCCATCATTGACTCGTGTGCTTTGAACACACCTGAAAGTTGTTCCTGAGTGAAAGGTTCCCTTTCTTTATTTGTGCAGAAACATTCTGACTGCAAAACAACGGGAACATTGTATTCATCAGTATAATTCAGAAATTCATCCCAGAATTTAAGTTGCTGTTCAGGATTAAGATATGTAGGTCCTTCGTCAATATAAATTACGGCAAAAGGCTTTATATCTTCAGGAAGTGCCCAGAAAGTTAAAACAGCCTCAAAAGCAATATCGTAGGGTGTGGGATTTGGAATGTATCTGGGACAGTTTCTTATCATAAAAAGAGGATTTTCTTCGTCAACATACAGTCTGAGTCCCTCTACCTTTTTTCTTTCTCTGATTTTTGTAATTTCCGATGGATTTTCAGATAAAATAATAAAATTTTCTTCCGGATCAGAATTATCTGCTGCAATTATTTCCACAGGAAAAATCACGAGCGTAATCAACGCTAAAATAAGACTTACAACTTTTTTCATAAACATTCCTCCACAGCATATCTTCAACAACTGCATTTTAACACATACATCAAATAATTGCAACAAAGTTTCATTTTGCATTTTTCCGGTTGTGCATTATGTAGAAAATTATGTCAAATCCTGTTTTTTGGTTGACAAAACAAGTGATGTGTGTTAGTCTTCTATACATGAGAAACTTATACACTTTTAAAAAACTGTTAATATATTTTAATAATTTTTAATAATTAATATAACACAAAGCCTATTCAGTATAACTAACCTTCTACGGCGACTTTTCATTTTGTATAGGAGGAATTGAAAATGACAGAATACCGTGCAGGTATTGACGTCGGTTCTACTACTGTAAAACTTGCAATTATAGATGAAAATAACAATATTGTTTTTGGTGTATACCGTCGTCACATGGCTCAGTGCCGTGAAACACTGGCAGAACTTCTTAAGGAAGCTACTGAAAAAACAGGAATTAAAAAACTTAAAATAAATATTACGGGTTCAGGCTCAATCAATCTTTCCAAGTCCCTTGACATCCCCTTTGTTCAGGAGGTAGTTGCTGTTGCAACTGCCTTGAAATGCTATGCACCGGGAACTGATGTTGCAATTGAACTCGGTGGCGAGGATGCAAAGATTATTTATTTCAAAGGTGGTCTTGATGAAAGAATGAACGGTGTCTGTGCAGGAGGTACCGGTTCTTTCATTGATCAGATGGCATCTCTTTTACAGACAGATGCTGCAGGTCTCAATGAAGCTGCCAAAGAATACAAACAGATTTATCCTATTGCAGCAAGATGCGGTGTTTTTGCAAAAACCGATATTCAGCCACTTATCAACGAGGGTGCAACAAAGGCTGACCTTGCAGCTTCTATATTCCAGGCTGTTGTAAACCAGACCATTTCAGGTCTTGCATGTGGCAAACCTATCAGAGGTAACATTGCATTCCTTGGCGGACCTCTGCACTTTATGCCTGAATTGAAAAAAGCATTTATCAGAACTCTTAATCTTACAGAAGAATCAATGCCTGATACTGAAAATTCACATCTTTTTGCAGCTGCAGGCGCTGCAATGACTGATGGTGGAAGTGAAGTTGAACTTGAAAATTTAATTGAACGTTTTGACCGTGGAGTTGAAGTTTCTTTTGAAATGCCACGTCTTCCGGCTCTTTTTGAAAACGAAGACCAATATAACAAATTTGTTGAAAGACACAGTAAGGCTGTTGTTCCGAAAGCTGATATCAGTTCTTACAGTGGTGACTGTTTCCTCGGAATTGATGCAGGTTCAACAACAACCAAAATAGTTCTTATCAGCGAAGAGGGAAAACTCCTTTATTCATTCTATTCAAGTAACGAAGGAAATCCCGTTGAAACAGCGAAAAAAGCTATTGCCGAAATTTACAGACAACTTCCCCCGACAGCACGTATTGCAAGAAGCTGTTCAACAGGCTATGGTGAAGGACTTCT
Source organism: Acutalibacteraceae bacterium (assembly GCA_045648125.1). Classification (GTDB taxonomy): domain Bacteria; phylum Bacillota; class Clostridia; order Oscillospirales; family Acutalibacteraceae; genus SIG575. The sequence continues at coordinate 18,023 of JAZRNJ010000235.1, read as the reverse complement.
GAAAACAGCCTTCAACCTTGATGAAGGTGAAGTTGAAACAATCGCACACTGTACTGCAGCATCTTTCTTTGACAAGGACGTTGACTGCGTTCTTGATATCGGTGGTCAGGATATGAAATGTATCAGACTCCGTGATGGTGCAGTTGATACTATAATGCTCAATGAAGCTTGTTCTTCAGGTTGTGGTTCTTTCATTGAGAACTTTGCAAACTCTCTCGGATACACTGCAGAAGATTTCAGCAAACAGGCTCTTTTTGCAAAAACTCCCGTTGACCTTGGCACACGTTGTACTGTTTTTATGAACTCAAACGTTAAACAGGCACAAAAGGAAGGTGCCGGTCTGCCTGATATTTCTGCAGGTCTTGCATATTCCGTTATTAAAAATGCTCTTTATAAAGTTATCAAACTTGCTGACAGCAAAGACCTGGGCGAACACATCGTTGTTCAGGGTGGTACTTTCCATAATCAGGCAGTCCTCAGGGCATTTGAAATGATTTCAGGTGTGGAGGCAATCTGTCCCGATATTTCAGGTGTTATGGGTGCATTCGGTGCTGCTCTTATTGCAAAAGAACGTTACTCAGGACAACCCACTTCAATGACAGATCTTGAAAGTATACTTTCTCTTACATACGAAAGCACAACAAAGCGTTGTAAAGGTTGCTCAAACAACTGTATGCTTACAATCAATAAATTTCCTGATGGTCGTCTGCATATTACAGGTAACCGTTGTGAAAGAGGTGCAAGTCAGAAAAACAATTCAAAAGCACCGAATATGGTAGAATATAAACTGAAGAGAATTTTTGATTATCCCAATCCTGAAAATTCTCCGAGGGGAACAATCGGTATTCCGAGAGTTCTCAATGTATATGAAAACTTCCCGTTCTGGGCAACATTTTTCCACAAACTTGGATTTAATGTTGAGTTATCCCCCCTTTCCGACAGGAAAATTTACGAACTCGGAATGGAAACTATTCCCTCTGAGTCTGAATGTTACCCTGCAAAACTTGCACATGGTCACGTACAATGGCTTATCAACAATGGCATCACAACCATTTTTCACCCTTGTATTTATTATGAACGTCAGGAAACACCTGATGCTCAGAATCACTATAACTGTCCGATGGTTGTTTCTTATGCAGAAAACCTGAAAAATAACGTTGAAGCCGTTGCTGAAGGTGAAGTCAGATATCTTCGTCCTTTTATGGCATTTACAAACGAAAAAATACTTGCAAAGCGTCTTGTTGAGTTCTGCAGTAAAGAATGGTCAATTGGTGAAAATGAAACCCGTGAAGCTGTAAAGGCAGCATGGCAGGAGCAACTCAATGCAAAAAACAACATCAGACAAGAAGGTCGCAGAGTGCTTGAGGAGATGGAAAAGAACAACTCTTACGGTATTGTCCTTGCAGGCAGACCATATCACATTGACCCTGAAATCAATCACGGCATACCGGAGATGATTGCATCATACGGTCTGTATGTTTTCACAGAAGACAGCATTCCCGTTGATTTCAATCCTGAAAGACCCATGCGTGTTAATGACCAGTGGGTTTACCATTCAAGGCTTTACACTGCAGCAGAGTTTGTATGCAAACGTGATGACCTTGAACTTATACAGCTTAACTCTTTCGGTTGCGGTCTTGACGCCGTTACAACTGACCAGGTTTTTGAAATTCTTGATAACTGCAACAAACTCTATACTGTTCTTAAAATTGACGAAGTTAACAACCTGGGTGCAGCAAGAATAAGACTCCGCAGCCTTATTGCAGCTATGAAGCAAAGACACGAAAGAAACGTGAAGCCTGAGCCGAAACCTCTTAATTACAGAAGAACAGAGTATACACAGGCAATGCATGATGATAAGTATACAATTATTGTTCCTCAGTTCAGTCCTATTCACCTTGATATTGTTGAGCCTGTTTTCCGTAAACACGGTTTCAATGTTGAGGTTTTACGTAACGATAACCGTCAGGCAATTGATACAGGCCTTAAATTTGTAAATAACGATGCCTGTTTCCCGTCAATCACTGTTGTAGGACAAATTATGGATGCCGTACTTTCAGGCAGATATAATACGGATAAACTTGCTATAATCATGACACAGACCGGTGGTTGCTGCCGTGCAAGTAACTATGTGGGATTTATCAGAAGAGCACTTGGCAGTGTGGGGCTTTCCCACATTCCCGTTATTTCTCTGAATGCAAACGGCATGGAGAAAAACGAAGGTTTCAGAATTCCTCCCAAAATGCTTCTTGATGCGGTTCAGGCAGTAGTTTACGGTGACCTGTTTATGCGTTGTCTTTACCGTATGCGTCCCTATGAGCTTGTCAAAGGTTCTGCAAACAAATTACATGCAGAACTGAGTCAGCTTTGTATTGATAAATTAACAGGCAAGGACAAAAGATATTCCTACAGCAGACTCTGCAAGAAAATCGTTGAGGAATTTGATGCTCTTCCCATTCGTGAAGATATCAGAAAACACCGTGTCGGAGTTGTAGGCGAAATTCTTGTTAAATATATGCCTCTTGCAAACAACCACATTGTTGAACTGCTTGAAAAAGAAGGTGCTGAGGCTGTTGTTCCTGACCTTATGGATTTTGCCAACTATTATCTTTATAAAAATGACTACAAACATAAATATCTTGGTTCAAGATGGGTAGCATCTTTAATTGCCCGTGTGGGAGTAAAAGCAGTAAGACTGTTAAAACGTCCTGCAATCAAGGCTCTTGAAAAAAGTAAGCATTTTGATGCACCAATGAAAATCGAACATGTTGCAGAACTTGCAAAGCCTTTCCTTTCACTTGGTAATCAATATGGTGAAGGTTGGTTCCTTGCAGGTGAAATGGCAGAGCTGATTACAACCGGCACACCAAACATTGTCTGCATACAGCCTTTTGCCTGTCTTCCCAACCATGTTGTGGGCAAAGGAGTTATAAAAGCAATGAAGAATACTTACCCACAGGCTAATATTGCTGCAGTTGACTATGACCCCGGTGCATCTGAGGTCAATCAGGTCAACAGAATTAAACTTCTTCTTTCAGCAGCAGATGAAATGACAAAGAATTAATTTTGAGGAGCTTGAAATGAATATTTTTGAAAATCTTATTTCTAACTATACTTTTGTTTCAATTGTTTCAGCATGGTTTATTGCTCAGTTTACAAAAGGTATAAGAGGAATCTTCAAAGAAAAGTCAATAAAAGGATTCCGTCGTGTTATTGCAAACGGGGGAATGCCCAGTTCACACGCCTCAAGTGTAAGTGCATTATGCACTGCAAGTATTATAGCGTATGGTGCATCATCATTTCAGTTTGCAGTATCTTTCCTGCTTGCTCTGATAGTCATGAACGACGCTCTGGGAGTGCGTTATGAAACAGGGAAGCATTCTAAGGTTCTGAAAAAACTGATTAAAGAAGATAATACGGAGTTAGATGTAAAACTTAAAGTTGCAATAGGTCACACCCCTCTTCAGGTGGTAATCGGCTCAGCACTTGGTATTACAATTGCTCTTTTGCTTCATTTCTTTGTCTACAACTGAATAAAACAATAAAAAATCACCGGTTAATTGAACTGTCCTAATAAATAAGACAGTCGGCAATTAACCGGTTTTTTATTATTAATTATTTATTATTTTGCAGGCACGTCTTCAATTGAGATAAGACCATTGAATACGCCTACATAAGCGTGGCCGTTAGGACCGATTGTAATGGGACCGTAAGAGTTGTTCCAGTTTTTACCGCAACCTGTAAATACTTTGTAGAGTGTTTTACCTGTACGGAAATCAACTGCTGTAAGATACCATGCAACAGCATTCTTGGGAATGCCGTTACCGTATTCTCTTGTGTAGAGATAGAGGATACCGTTTTCTGTTGACATCTTGGGAACAACTGTTGCAGATGCTTCATTACTGTGCCATGCAAGTTCAAGTTTTGTGCAGTCATAGTTCATATCAAGTCTTGTAACACCGGGCTCACTTGTAGGGTTAGTCACAAGGAAACCTGCACCTGAATCTGAATAGTTGTTTTCAATGATAAATGAACGTCCGTAAGCAACAATTGAGTTTTCACTTACTGACTTACCTTCTGTGAAGAGAGCGTACTGGTCAATAACTTTACCTGTGATACGGTCGTAAACTACGATATTTACTTTACCGTCAGCATTATCTGTGATAGCGCAGAGTTTTCTTACGCCAACCTGTACTGCACCTTCACCTTCTTTGTCATATACGGGAACATCAAGGAGTGTAGGTGTTGTACCTGAACCCTGGTTGATAGCACCGGGTTTAAGAGTTGTACCTCTGTCGTATTCAGTTCTCCATGTGTAGAAGGGGTTACCGTTTTCAGCAATTTCAAAACGATACATAGCTCTGTCAGAAACAATATAGATACCGTCTTCACAGATAGCAAATGTGTTCTGGATTTCTTCAACTTCGTCTGTTTTGCCTGTAAGGTCTCTGAGGTTTACAACATGGACTTTTTCTGTTTCCGCATCGATGTAACCAACTTCACCGGGACGAGTGAGGAACCAGATGTTGCCTTCGTAGTCAGGCATTGCGTCTGTGATATGAGAACCATCGGGAAGATATGAGTCAATATCCCATTCTTTTTCAATCTTCCATTCAGGTGTGCCTGATGATTCGTCAATGTAGTAAATCTGAATTACGTTATCTGAGTTGCCGATGATAGGTCTGTCGCCTTTAAGAAGATGGCAGTAAGCACCACCTGATGTGTCAGATGAAATAGCACTGAAGTTGAGAGTCTTTATAGCTTCAACTGTTGAAGGACGCTGAGGAAGTCTTGTTTCAGCAAGAATCTCAAGCGTGTCAGCATCAATAAGAAGAAGACGGAAGCCTACAACGTTACCGCTGATGCACATGATTCTGCCCTGTGAGTCAAACATAAGTGTTGCAACAAGACCACCGAAAACGTTCATTGAACGCGACTTAACTACAGGGTTGATACCGAGAGGTCCCATGTAATCATAAGTGTCTGTGTTGTAGCCGTTACCGTGCATACCGTTTGTGCCTTCTTCAGCAAGGTAAGGATGCTGAGGAATAGGAAGGTTTCCTTCGTCCTCAAGAGGGTTTGATACTGCCGTATTGCCGAGAAATGCAGGACATTTCTTTGAAGCAAGAGGCTGTGCAATGTGACCGCCGGGGCTTAAAAACAGCATAAGGAATGCTGAGAGAGCAGTCAGGATTTTCATAAAGATTGCGTTCATTGTTTAATCTCCTTTTTCTTAGTTTAATACTTTTATTTTTCTGTATTGTTAAAATTATACAATGAATTACATCAAAAAGCAATAATGATAAAAAAAACACCTGTAGAAAAACTACAGATGTTTTTGTTTATTTTCAATAAAATTCTTTTATGCAAAAATACTTACAATAAGGTCAACAGGAAGAAGAAAAGCAAGACCTCTTACAAGATTATCGCAGATTGCAGATGCAATAACACCCCAATCAAAGTATGAACCGAAGTCATTATTTGTGGGAACACCTTTGTATGTGAGTGCAAAAGGCTGAGTATACATAACACCGCCTGTGCCGTAAGCTTCTGCTCTTACATAGTTTCTGATTTCATCAGAATAATCATCAAGGTCAATTGTGTTGCCTACATGGATAACTTTGCCGTCTGCAATCCAATGAACAACGAGAGCATTTTCAGCTTCAAGAGTAATTGTGTCTTCTTCTTCGTTTACAACTACGTTTGTAAAGAGAGGACGTGCTGCACCTTCGGGAGCTTCGTATTTATGGCCGTCGCCGCCGTCTGCCATTTCTTCAGCACTGCTCTTAACAAGAGGATCAAGCACATTGTAGAAAGCAAGAGCCTCTGCTGTGCCTACCATTTTAAGTTCATCTCTGAGATTTGCAAGTTCATCGTAGTTACCTACATATTTACTTGCAGCAAAGAAAGCACCTTCAGCCATGTTCTTTTTAAGTGCTGCAGATGTAAGTTCGGGCATGTAGTGCATTGTGTAACCTGAGTCAACAATGTTAAGGTTGTGTGCATCAGATGTTGCAATTGCAAAAACGTTTCTTCCGAAGGGAAGAAGGTCCTGAAGAAGAATATCCCAGAGTTTTCTGTCAAAACGTGTTCTTGAGTCACCTTTACTGTTGATATCAATACCGATACAAGAATCGTAGTTCAGAAGAAGATGCTCGAATTTTCTGATTTTGTAGTTATACATTGCATCAGCTTTGTTATAAGCATCAGCAGTATAAATTTCATCTCTTGCATTTGTGTATTCACCGGGATGATTGATAACGCTGAGACCGCCAAGACCATCAACAGCTTTGATAACATCTTCATAATAACTTGTACCACCAAGTCTGCCGTGACCGTAGTCAGCAAACCATGTGTTGATGTGAGCGTTATTGAAAGAAGTACCATTCTGTTCGTTGCCGAAAGGAACGCCCATCATAGGTTTGTCATCGTCACCGTTCTGTTTATAGAACTGGTCACCTGCTTCGTTTTCTGTAACAGTATATTTCTTGCCGTTTGTAGCAACACCGTTTTCATAAAGAGTATCGCCTACAACAAAGCCGTTTTTAACAAGGCTGAAAAGTTTCATTACAGGAACATGGTCAGGCTCTGTGAAACTATAGAAAGTTGAACTGTGGTCTGTGATTGCGTGAATGTCAAAACCAAGTTCATAGTGTCTTTCAACCATATCAGGCAGAGGGTTTGAACCGTCTGAGAAAGTTGTATGTGAATGAAGGTCTGCTTTGTAAACGCCGTCCGTTTCAAAGTTTACATTTTTGTAGGGGTTGTCAATTTTGTAGTCTGTGTCAGCATCCTGAGCCATTGTCATGGGAGATACTGCAAAGAGCATAAGAACGCTCATCAGTACTGCAAGAACTTTTTTGAATTTCATAATATATTCCTCCTCGGGAACAAATTTTATGGAAATATATTAGCACATTTTTCAAAAATAGTCAACGTAAAAGAGAAATTTTGTTCAGAATGTTGAGCGTAATGTTTACAAAAACGAAAAATAACTGTATAATAGAAAAAGAGGTGATTTTATGAAAAAGTTACGTTTCGGTATTGTAGGCACAGGGGTAATTGCTCACAGATTTGCAAACGCAATAAAAAATGTTCCTGAAGCAGAACTTGTTGCAGTTGCATCAAGAACTGAAGAGAACGCTGAAAAATTCGGTGATGAATTCGATATACCCGTAAGATTTGACAGTTACGAAAAAATGGCTGAGTCTGATGTTATTGACGCAGCGTATATTGCTGTACCCCATTCAGGTCATATTACATGCTCATGTCTTATGATGAATAACAAAAAGCATGTTCTCTGTGAAAAGCCTATGGCTCTTAACAAAAGAGAAGCAGAGGAAATGTTTGAATGTGCAGAAAAGAATAATGTTTTTCTCATGGAAGCAATGTGGGCAAGACTTGTTCCCGGTACACTTAAAATGCTTGAACTTGTGAAAGACGGTGTTCTCGGCGAAATTCTTGCAGTTGAAGGCAAATTCTGTTATGCAATGGATGAAGATGAAATGGACCACCATGTTTTCAAACCTGAACACGGTGGAGGTTCACTTCTTGACGTAGGTGTTTACGGTCTTAACTTTGCAAGTTGGTATCTGGGAAAAGATGTTGAAGCAATAAACGCACAATGTTCATTCTATAACGGTACAGACAGCCACATGGCAGTGCTGATGAAATATAAAAATGAAGCAATTGCGGATATTTCCAGTGCAACACTGCTCAGGAAACCTAACGAAGGTTTAGTCTACGGAAGCAAAGGTTATGCATATCTTCCCAGATTCTATGCTCCTCAGGAAATAAAAATCCAATTAAATAACGGAACAAGCGAAACAATTGCTACTCCTTACAGAGGTAACGGTTTTGAAGAACAGATAAGTCATGTCTGTGAATGTGTAGCAAAAGGTCTCACAAAAAGTCCCGTTGTAACACCTGAGCAGACTCTTTACATTACAGAACAGATGGATAAAATCAGAAAAATGACAGGTGTTAAATATCCTCAGGATGAAAACTGATGGAAAAATCTTCAACAAAAAACCTGAATACACTTTTCATCTTTTCGATATAAACAATTATATTTATAATAACAATAAGTTAAAAAGCAAACCACAGCAGAACTCTGAAATTCTGCTGTGGTTTTTATTAATCAGAATACAAATTTAACTGTATATGTTCTGAATGAACCATCTGACTGAAGGAAGTTGATGTTTGCTGTGACTCCATCAGGATTCTGCGATTTATAAACGTAGTAACGGGTATCATTTTCTGTCATTACACCATTAACATCTGTGATTGTATACTTCACAAGACATTCTTTGTTGAGACCAACACCTGATGAACCTGCGTTTGCTTTGACTTCGATGTAATCATCTTTGTAGCTTACAGAACCTCTTACAGCAGTAAGGTATTCCAACGGGTCGGGGTTTTCGGAAAGTCCCATGTCAAATATAATTTTCTGTTCCTTGGTTGAACCGTCAGGAAGTGTAAAAATAATCTTTGCTGTTATATTTGCAACATTGTTTGTCATGTAGAACATGAGTGAACTGGGATTGTTAGTCAATCTGCCGTTTGCATCAACAATCCGGAAAGTAGTACCGTTAGCAGTTGTTTTGTAAAGACCGACTGAAGTCTGACCTTTAGTCATTTTAATCCTGATTGTATCATCTGCCTCTACAAGAACTGCACCACGGATGGGACGCAAGCCCTTTGCAGCACTTACATAAGGATCCATTTCGTAAAGTTTGAATACAACTCTGTATGTCTTCGTGCTGCCATCAGCTTCTGTAACAGTAAGTCTTCCTTCAGGATTGAATGTGTTCTGAGAGCCATAGAAGATATAGAGCTTTTCCTGCTCTGTAAATATACCTTCGGCACCATCAAGTGTTGCGGTTGTACCGTCAAGTGATGCCTTGTAAACACCCACTGAGGACTGACCTTCTACCATTTCAATAAGTATATATTCACCTTTTTCATCAGTTCCCTGTGAAACCTTGCCTCGGATAGCCTTGATTTTTGAAGAAGCTTTGAAAGAAATTTCTCTTTCGATTTCATAAAGTTCAAATACTACGGGGACAGTTTCTGTTGAACCGTCAGCATCAGTTATTTTCATTGTAGCGACAGGATTGGTTTTGTTCTGTGACTGATATGCAACGTAACTGGTAGAACGGTCCTGAATATTGCCGTATGCATCAATAATTTCCACTGTGCCGCCATTGGTCATTTCTGTATAGATGCCTGCACCTGTTTTGCCCGGTGTCACCGTGATAGCTACATATTCTTCGCCTTTATATGTCTTGATTGAAGCAGAACCACGGATAATTTTCAGACAAGATGTGTCAATAGAGTCTGTTTTTGTTTCTGTAGTATATGTTACATAGGAATAGGGTATGTTTGCTGATGTATCATCATAATAATCTTCTTTAAGAGTCATACCTACTGTGAGAAGACCTTGCTTGTTTTCAGCAGTCTTAGCCCAGTCTTTGCTTACAAATACAGATGTGAGTGTGTCACTTACATCACTGAGAGCTTTCAGGCTGAATGTTACAAAAACATCGTTTTCAGGTTTTGCATAAGTTGTATCATCCATACCGATAGATACATCGTATACTGCTGTAATGTATGCAACACCATATTTTGCTTTAGCTTCAGTTGTATTCCATTTTTCAGAGGCAGAGGTTTTGTCAAAACCTGCTTGTCTGTCGGCTCTGCCACCGAACATATAGTTTTTGTCGGCAAAAATATCAGACGCAGTATAGTAACTGCTGTTTGTTGCCTTGCCAACTATCGCAAACTGAGTTTTATCAAAAAGAACGGGAATCTGAATGTTTGTGATAGGATAGTCAGAGGAAAGTTTAACTGTCACCGTAAGAATATCATCTGCTTTGACTGTTTTATCGCTGAGAATGACTTCTATTTTTGCAGATGCATCAGGAATATCGGCTGATGTGGCTGCACTGCCTGTAAGTGACACTGCACAAAAAACAGTTATCATTACAATAACAGCAGAAAGAAATCTGATTAAGGCTTTATTTTTCATTTTACTTCACCTCTGAAAATTTATAGTATATATTATACTACTTTTTTGAGAAAAAAACAATAGAAAAAACAGACTATTGCTTTTTGCAATAGTCTGCCTGAAAACTTATTTATTATATTTTTTGTATCCGGGGTGTTTACCTGTGATGTTGTATCTGTTGATACGAAGATCCATAAGTTTGTCGATTTCTTCTTTTCCGATTTCTTTAGCACCACCGAGAAGACGTGCATTCATGCTGATTTTTGCCCAGAGTTCAAGTGTTTCCATTCTGTAATATGCTGTGAGAAGGTCAACACCCATTGTGAGTGCACCGTGATTCTGAAGAAGAATTGCATCATGTTCAGGAAGGAAAGGTTCAATTCCGTCAGGAACTTCGTTTGTTGAGGGAGTTCCGTAGGGAGCGATGGGCACTGAACCGAGAGTGAGAATTGATTCGGGCATTATGTAGTCATCCATGTGAATGTGTGCTACTGCAAATGCTGTAGAAACAGGAGGATGAGCATGAACAACTGCACCTACGTCATCTCTCTTTTCATAGCAACGGAAATGCATTTTAATTTCAGAAGAAGGTTTGTAACCTTCAGGACCTTCAAGAACGTTTCCGTCTTTATCAACCTTAATAAGAATTTCAGGAGTGATGAAACTTTTGCTTGTTCCTGAGGGAGTTACAAGGAAGTTTCCGTCATCAAGTTTAACAGTAATATTACCGTCATTTGCTGCAACCCAACCAAGCTGCCACATTCTGTGACATACGTCGCAAATCTGTTCTTTAATGAGTTTTTCATCCATTAATACCATCTCCGATAACCGAAAAATTTTTGAATTTTATGATACTCCTTTTGGCAGGAAAAGTCAATGGTTTTTCAGAAGTTTTTTCTTTATATTGATTTATTCTCAAACAAAAGTTATAATAATAGAAAATATTTTATGCGGGGTTTAAAATGAAAAACAAACTTACATATAAAAGCACAGCAGTTTCCTGTTACATCGGTTTTGCAGTTCAGGCGATTATAAATAATTTTCCGTCACTGCTGTTTGTTATTTTCAGAACATATTTCGGAATAACAATTTCACAACTTGCAACACTTGTTTCGGTTCTTTTTCTGACACAGCTTGCAGTTGACATTTTCAGCATTAAATATGTTGACAGAATGGGATACAGAATGACAGCACTTGTTTCTCATGCTTTTTCTGCAGTCGGACTTACTCTGCTGGGAATACTCCCCAGGGTCATGGAAAATCCCTTTGCAGGACTTGTTATATGCTCAATAACCTATGCCATAGGAGCAGGTTTTCAGGAAACTGTACTCAGCCCTATTGTTGATTCCATTTCCGATGAACTCGGCAGTGGTGCAATGAGTTTTCTCCATTCTTTTTACTGTCTCGGTCAATGTCTGACAGTTGTTGTGACAACATTGTTTATCAAGTTGTTCGGTGAACATCATTGGTATATACTCACTTTTATTCTTGCACTTGTTCCCACATACAACTTTGTAAGATTCTTACTTGTACCCATGAAACCAACTCTCACAAAAGAAGAAAAAACTCCTCTGAAGGAGCTTTTTTCGTCAAGGATTTTTGTTGTTGCAATGATTGTTATGGTAGGCGGAGGTGCTTCTGAACTTTCTATGGTTCAGTGGTCATCTATGTTTGCAGAAAAAGGTCTTGGAGTAAGCAAAATGACAGGTGACCTTTTAGGGCCGTGTCTCTTTGCAGTGTTTATGTTTGCAGGAAGACTTCTCGGTGCAAAATTCGAAGAAAAAATAAACATGCAGAAACTGCTGATGATAAGTTCTGTATTTGCAATAATCTGCTATCTTACAACATCTTTGTCGCTTAATCCGTTTATTTCACTTGCAGGATGTGCTTTATGCGGTATTTCCGTCAGCCTTATGTGGCCCGGCACACTTACACTTGCTGCTTCAAGATATCCCAGAGGTGGCGCATCAATGTTCGGTGTTCTGGCACTATGCGGAGACCTTGGTTGTTCTTTAGGTCCGTGGCTTTCGGGAAAAGTTTCTGACCTGGCACAGCACAATGAGACAATCGTTTCATTTGCATCACGTTTCTTACTTGACAGTGAACAAGCAGGTCTCAGAACAGGTATGATGATTGCAGCAATATTTCCGTTGATGATTTTCATCGGACTTCTCTTCTTCAGGCAGAAAAAACAGAAACAATAAATTCGTCAGTTACTTCTGTTGTGAATTTCAGATTTTTATCTGTTGTATCAATTGATGAAAGCTCTCGGTCTATTCCTGTACCGAGGGCTTTTAAATATGCCTCTTTTTTTGTCCATATTTCCGTGAATTTTATATGAGGATTTTCACTGCAGTAAATTGCATCAATTTCATTTTGTGAACAGACTCTTTTCACCAGATTATCTTTTGCAGGACGAAGTTTTTCGATATCAATTCCGATTTCTTTATCGCTCACAGCAAAAGCAACAAAATTACCGCTGTGGCTGAGAGAAAAATAAATATGGGGATGGCTTTTGCAGTATGGCTTTCCTCTGTCTGAAACAGAAAAAACAATATCATTTTTCGGAATGTCATACTCACGGGAAATTTTTTCTTTTGCAAAACCCTGAGAAATGAGAATTGAAAGTTTTCTGTTTTCATTTGTGGCAGATAAAAACTCCCTTTTCTTTTCCTTATCAAGAAAAGAAAAAAATTCTTCTCTTTTTTCTGCACTGAAACTATCAAATTTTTCTATGTAGTATTTCATAGCTTTCTCCGGACATTATATGAACATTTTTGAACGGTAAAATGGTGGCTATAGCGCAGGGGACGGGTTTCCTGTCCCGTAATCATTAAAATTTCAGGGACGGGCGCCGAAACGACGCCCCTACGTTAAACCTGTGATTTGCATTTTGTTTTTTAATGAACGTCGTCGTTCATGCTTGTTGACTCGACAAGTTCATCAGTTCTTCTGAACAAGAGCGAAATGCACCATACTCCGGCAAGAGCAACGAGTGTGTAAATGATACGGCTGAGGATTGAATCCTGACCGCCGAAAATCCACGCTACCAAGTCGAATTGGAACAAACCGATACCGCCCCAGTTGAGAGCACCGATGATGACGAGGACCAAGGATATTTTATCAAGCATATTTTCATCTCCTCCTGTCAAGGTTATTGTTGACAGAGAAAAAGAAAATATTCAGTTTTATTGTGATAATTTTTCAACAAGTTTTTCATCAGGCTTTACAAACAGAGTGTTGTAAACGTGGTAAATTACAAAACCCGGTTTTGCACCATTTGGTTTCTTCAGATTTTTAGCAGGAGTGTAATCTACGGGAACCTGTGAAGACATACGTGCTTTGCTGTTGTATGCAGCAATTATTGCTGCCTGTTCAATTGCAAGGTCAGAAATTTCTTTTCCGTCAGAAACTATAATAACGTGAGAACCGTGGATTTTCTGAGTGTGAAGCCACATATCATTCCCTCTTGCAGTTTTAAGGGAAAGTTTGTCGTTCTGAATGTTATTTCTGCCTACTAAAATTGTAAAACCATCATCGGAAATAAATTTTTTCGGAGGAAGAGTTTTCTGATTTTTATTTTTTGAATCTTTCTGTTTGTTTTTTACATATCCGTTGTCAGAAAGTTCACGGCGTATTTCATTTATTTCATCTTCACCGTCTGCACGGCTCAGCTCATCAAGAACAGACTCAACATACTCAAGTTCTTCCTTGTTTTTCTCAATAAGTTCTGTGAGCATTTTTTCTGCAGTTTTTGCTTTTCTGTATTCTTTGAAATATTTCTGAGAATTTGCATTAGGTGAAAGTGCAGGGTCTGCTTTTATACGTACTATTTTGTTTTCATCGTAATAGTTTTCAAGGTCGTAATAGAGAGCACCTTTTTCAAGTCTGTATAAATTTGCTGAAATAAGTTCAGCATAAATTCTCAGAGTTTCTCTGTCGGCACAGTCTTTGAGTTCGGCAGTCTGAAGATTGATTTTTTTAGAAATTCGCTGAATAAGATTGTTCAGTTTTTTGTAAAGGTCATCAGAGCGTTGTTTTGTCCTTTCAAGACGGTCACGTTCATAATAAAATCTGTCAAGAAGGGAAGAAAAATTTTCTTCTTTCACACTTTTTCTCACGCTTCCGTACTGATTAATTTCCATGAAAGCAAAGTCAACAGGTCGTCCGTTTTCATCTTCTATAATGTAAGGTGCAGTATCACCTTTATTTATTTTTTCCTGAATCTCTTCAATTACAGTTTTTAAATTTTGAATTTTATTTTCATTAAGTTCTGAACAAAACTCATCTGTATCGGAAACTCTGAAAGCAATTTCACGGCTGATAACAGGTGAAACACCTTCAATTGAAGAAAGAACTGCAGAAGAAAGATTTTTGTTTTTATTTGAAATGATTTTTTCCCATATTCTTTCAGGACTTTCTGTGAATAAATCAAGTTTGAACTGTTTCGGTGGCAGAACATAAGTAAGTCCCGGTAAAATCTGTCTGACAGATGAGGTTGAGAAGTCAACTCTTTTCAGAGCGTCAATAATTACATTGTCAGAATTTATAAGAATAATGTTTGAATGCTGAGCCATGATTTCAATTACAAGGGACAATGAAACTCTGTCGCCGATTTCATTTGTTGCTTCAAAATCCATGAAAAGAATTCTGTCGCTGTCAACCTGTCTGAAGCCGGTAATCATTGCACTTGTAAGATGCTTTCTCAGTAACATGCAGAGCATAGGAGGAGTTTTGGGATTTTCGGGAGCATGAGTTGTGAAATGTATGCGAGGACTATTTGCACGTGCAGAAAGGAGAAGTTTTTTCTGACCGTTTCTGCCACGAAGAACAAGCACCAACTCCTCTTTTGAGGGTTGATGCACTTTTTCAACTCGCATTGAAACTGCTTCTTTTTCAATTTCATTTTTTATTTGTCTGAGAAAAATTCCGTCAAGTGCCATGTTAATTTTCCTTTGAATTTAAATATTGAATAGGATTAGTCTGTGAAAGAACAATAATGTCTGTTTCTGAAAAATTACCGCGTAGTTTACCTGCAAGAATTGAAATTGCAGGATTTTCTGTTTCAAAATGACCTGCAGCAATTAAAGTAAGTCCGTTTTCTTTTGCATCGAGAAATTCGTGATATTTTGCATCTCCCGTAACAAAAGCGTCAATGCCCATTTCTGCAATTTCTTCTGCAAATTCAGCACCTGCACCACCACACACGGCAACAGTTTCTATTTCTTTGCCACCGTCACAGAAACGTACATCTGCATTTAACTGACGTGAAACAAATTCTGCAAAGTCACAAGCTTTTGCAGTATCAGTAAATCCCACACGGAGAAGTCCCTCACAACCCTGAACTGAGAGAATTTCAACTTTCGTCAGTTCAAGTAAATCTGCAAGGATATCATTGACACCTCCGGAAGCTGCATCAAAAGGAGTGTGAGTTGCAATAACGCTTATTCCGTTTTCTGCAAGTCTGTATACAAGAGATGTATCAAGAAAACTTTTCTGTGCTTTGAAAATCACGGGATGATGAGTGATAACAAGGTCAACTTCAAGTGAAATTGCCTGAGTAAGAGTTTCTTCATTCAGGTCAAGAACAACTGCCACTCTGTCAACAGTCCTGTCAAAACCTCCCACTAAAAGACCGCTGTTATCCCAACTTTCCTGAGTTGAAAAAGGAGCAATTGTATCAAGGTAATCGTAAAAATCTCTCACAGTTCTCATAAAAACACCCACTTTGTATTTTATGTATTCAATTATACACTATTATATTTTTTCAGTCAATCACTTCTAAAAACAAAGACACACTCCTCAGTTCTCTGAGGGGTGTGTCTGATACTTTCTTTACCAATCAAATCCCGGGAAGAAACCACTGTTATCTTCCGTAGAATTTTCTTCCGTAGTTTCTTCTGTGGATGGTGCTTCTGTTTCAGGGGGTTCTGTGACTGTTACAATTTCACCCCATACTTCAAGCATAACTTCGTCGCCTTTATCGTATTCACCTTCAAAGTTACTGGGACTCATTCTGTAAACTGTGTCTGCTGCATGTGAGCCGTCATTGTCCACCGGTTTACTTGCTTTGACAACAGTAAAACCTATTTCTTCAAGCTTACTCTTTGCTTCATCATACTGAAGACCGACAACGTTGATAAGTTTTATTGACTTAGGTCCTTTACTTACAACAACGCTGATAGTTGAGCCTTTCTGAACTTTTTGACCACTTTCCGGATACTGGCTTATAATCTGTCCTTCTTCAAAGTCTTCGCTGAATTCATATTTCAGGCTGAAATTGAATATAGCACCGAGCTGTGTCTGTCTGTCCGTATAAAGCCATCCTTTAAGTTCAGGAACAATAACATATCCTTCATTATCAGCAGAAACTGAGGGGTTTGTAGTTGTTTCTTCCTCACCTTCTGAAAAGAATGTCACTCCGAAAACAATTGCTGCAATAACAACAACCAGACTTATAAGCACAAGAGCAATTGTCTTACCGTTTTTCTTGCTCTCCTTTTCGGGAACATATTTTTCTTCAGCATTTTCTCTGTCAAGAAAATCTGAGGGAACTTTACTGCTTTCTCTCGGCATCATCTGCGTAGGATTATCGTCCCACTGAACTGCCGCACTGGGTGCTGCCGAAAGCTCTGCTCTGCACTGTTCAACATTTCTTGTTCTGTCTTCAGGATAAATCTGCAAAGCATTGATAAGTCCGTTGATTACGTAAGCAGGAAGCTGTTCTGCAAATCTTCCGGGTATCATGAGTCTGTCATTTGTAACTCTCGATGTAGCATCAATGGGGTCTGAGCCGATAAGAGCTCTGTAAAGAACTGCTGCAAAAGCATAAATATCTGTCCATGGTCCCTGCTGACCGTCAAACCCATACTGTTCAATTGCTGCATAACCATTAAAAAGTTGAGAATTAAGTTCACTTTTTGCACTTCTCACTCTGTTGATGCTGAAACCTGTGATACGGAGTTTTCCGTCAGGTGCAATCATAAGAGTTGTGGGAGAAATGCCTCTGTGAATAATTCCTGCAGTATGAAGATTACCGAGAGTTGAAAGCACGGGCATAAACAAAGGTCTTGCCTTTTCCCATGAAATATAGCCTGTGGGAGTTCTGAGAAGATATTCTCTGAGAGTAATTCCGTCAATATTTTCCTGAATTACATAAGCCGTATTATTTTCTTCAACAATTCCGAAAACTTCAACAAGTGCTGAAAGACCTGTCAGACGCATAAGCTTTCTCCACATTTCGGTAAAACTCTGAAGACAGTCATAATAAACTTCTTCTTTACCGGGGAAAGGAATAACTTCTGTTTTTCCAAGGTCTCTGCCTGCAATTGCATCAGGCATAAATTCACGGATTACAACTGCTGTTTTTGTACTCAGATCCCAACCCATGTAGGAAGCACCATCACCATTGTAATCAACAAGTTTACCTACAAGATATCTGTTTGCAATTGTGCTTCTGATAGGAAGATACGGTGCAATCTGAGGAGAATCTGCATGAAAGCCACAATAGGGACACTGCTTTTCGTCGCCTATTTCCTTCATGCAACTCATACATAATTCATCTGTGTTAATCATAAACATCACCTTTTACAAAGATATTCACTATAACTCCATTATATTTTTACACTTAATTTTAACAAAAATACCCATACGTGTCAAGAAACACTAAGGTTACAATAATATAACATCCTTGTAAAAAATTTAAATGTCGCATCAGGGATAAGGTCTCATTACAACCATATAATTAATCTCCTGATGCTGATGTTGACGTTGATAACTGTGTTACTTTAAGCAAATTCATACAATCGCATAGGGCTCGGCGTCCTCGACGAGCCGTTAGTTTCATGAAAATTTATTCGGGACGGGAGACCCGTCCCCTACGATAAACCCGTTGGTTTAATGAAATTTTTCGTAGGGGCGATTCATGAATCGCCCGTCAGATTTCATAAAATTTTATTACGGGTCATTCGTGAATGACCCCTACGAATGTTCGATCGGTTCGATAAAATATAGG
>JAZRNJ010000234.1:0-2932 GCA_045648125.1 Acutalibacteraceae bacterium | reverse complement strand
GGGCTTACACCTGAAATACGTGAAGCCTGTCCTATATTTGCAGGACGTACTTTATTAAGCTTTTCCTGTGCTTCAAGACGTAAACCTACAATATCTTTGAAATCTTTTATAAAATCAATCTTTTTGTTTTCAAGACGTCTCATTTCGGCTATCTGTGCTTTCTGGCGTTTTACATAACCTTCATATTTAATTTCAATTTCAACCTGTTCAAAAATTTCTTTTGGTAAATCAGGTCGTTCTGTGTCAAATTCTGATAAAATTTTATAATCAAGCTGAGGTCTTTTAATAAGTTCAGAAAGCCGTACACCTGTTTTTATAGGTGCTGTTCCACGTGAAACAAGTATTTCATTCAATTCATCTGAAGGAGATATCACAACTTTTTTTACACGTGCATCTTCCTCTTTTATAAGTTCTTTTTTATGTAAGAATTTCTGATATCTTTCTTCACTGATAAGCCCTATTTCGTAGCCCTTTTCGGTAAGTCTCAGGTCAGCATTATCCTGTCTTAAAATAAGTCTGTATTCAGAACGTGAAGTCATCATTCTGTAAGGGTCTGAACATCCTTTTGTTACAAGGTCGTCAATAAGAGTACCTATATATGAACTTGCTCTGTCAAGAATAAATTCATCTTTACCCTGAATTTTTCTTGCAGCGTTGATACCTGCAACAAGTCCCTGAGCAGCAGCTTCTTCATAACCGCTTGAACCGTTAAACTGACCTGCACCGTAAAGACCTTCAAAGTTTTCAAATTCAAGACTTGCTTTAAGTGTAAGTGGGTCAACGCAGTCATATTCGATAGCATAAGCTGTTCTCATAACCTGAGCGTTTTCAAGACCGGGAATTGTTCTTATAAATGCGAGCTGAACATCTTCAGGCAGAGAAGAAGAAAGACCCTGTAAATACATTTCTTCAGTATTTTCACTGCTGCCACAAGGCTCAATGAAAATCTGATGTCTTTCTTTTTCTGCAAACCTTACAATTTTATCTTCAATACTGGGGCAATATCTTGGACCTACACCATCAATTTTTCCACCGTAAAGGGGAGAACGATGAAGATTTTCAAGAATTATTTTTTTTGTTTCTTCATTTGTATAAGTAACATAGCAAGGTTCTGTATTTTCTATTTTAGAATTATAATTAAAAGAGAAGGGAGTTGTTTCCTCGTCACCTGTCTGAATTTCAAGAATTTCCGTATTAACACTTCTTCTGTTTACACGTGAAGGAGTACCTGTTTTGAATCTCCTTGTTTCAACACCAAGTTTTACAAGTGCTTCTGAAAGTTTATTTGCAGGGAACATTCCGTCAGGACCGCTTGAGAAAGAAACGTCGCCTACATAAATTTTACCGCCGAGGAAAGTACCTGTAGCAAGAATTACACACTTTGCAGTATAAATTGCCTCAAGGTTAGTTATCATTTCCCAGAGACCATCATCATTTTTTTTCAGGTCAACAATTTCACATTGTCTGAGTTCAAGGTTTTCCTGTTTTTCAAGAGTATGTTTCATGTACTGAGAATAAAGACGTCTGTCAATCTGTGCTCTGAGGCTGTGTACAGCAGGTCCTTTACCTACATTGAGCATTCTGTTCTGAAGTGTGTGTAAATCGGCTGCAATGCCCATTTCACCGCCCAGAGCATCAATTTCACGTACTAAGTGTCCTTTTGATGTACCACCGATAGACGGGTTACATGGAAGATTTCCTACCCAGTCAAGATTTATTGTAAAAACGCATGTCTGACAACCAAGACGTGCAGAAGCAAGTCCTGCCTCAACTCCGGCATGACCTGCTCCGATAACTGCAACATCATAATGTTTTGCAAAATATTGCATAAATAAAAACTCCTGAAAAAATTATTTTAACTTCAAATATTCTTCTAAGCACTGACCTGTCTTTTTCATTTCTTTTGCTGCGTTAATGCCCACAAAACGCCAGTGATAGGGCTTAAAATCAACTCCTGTTGATTTTACCTTACCTTCGGGATAACGGAGAATAAAGCCGTATTTATGAGCATTTTCGCAAAGCCATTTGTATTCATCTGTTTCGCTGAATGAATTATCACGGCTTACTATATCCACGGAAAGTCCTGCATTGTGTTCACTTGAAGCAGGAATATTGACAGATTTAACAGCCTCATTTACTGCATTTTTTTCTCTGTTTTCTTCATAAGCAGGAATGCCTTCCAGAATGTCTTCAATTTTGTTTTCAAAAAGTTTTCTTTGGAAAGAAACTGTCCTGTAACCTGAGAAAGGAGTGAGAATTATACCCTCTTTTGTTGCTTCCATGTACATTTTATTGTAGAAATCTGCAGCATCAGCATCTATTTTAATACTGCTGCCAGCAATTTCTTTAAGATTAACCTGATAATTGTCAGGAAGAATGTTATTTTTATTGAGGAGAATAAGATTCCATCCGTTATTACTTATTTTTGAAACTTTCGGATTTATACCGTAATTTTTGTATTCTCCCATGTATGAACTTGTATAAATATTTTGGTCTTCTTCATATAAAATATCTTTTGCGACGGTACCATGAGCATCTTCCCAATATTCAAGCCTTGAAATTACAGGATTGTTATTTATTGAAACAGGAGGAGTTACTCTTTCAGTAAGAAGTGAAATGACGAAAAGTAACGCACTTACAAGAATAATGCCTATAAGAGTAAAGAAAAGCACCGGTCTTAAATTTTTCTCTTTTTTCACGTCCTATCCCCCTTGAAAAAAATGTTGTAATAGTGTACAATTATTTTATTATTTTTTCGTGTAAATGTCAAATATGTATAAAATTTGTATATTTATGAATTTTCTCTTGATTTTATGCATAAAATGTGTATAATAGTGTATATCAAGCGAAATAAATGGAAAAAAATATAAATTTGGAGGAAAAAAGTGATGAAAAAAGAAATTAAAAAAGTTGTTCTTGCTTATTCAGGCGG
>JAZRNJ010000233.1:0-6941 GCA_045648125.1 Acutalibacteraceae bacterium | reverse complement strand
TAATCGGATAAGGGTGAATTGTTTTGCTTAACAGTCTGAAAATTGAGAATATTGCAGTTATCGAAAGTGCTGATATCAGTTTTGATATCGGTCTCAATGTGCTGACAGGTGAAACCGGTGCGGGTAAATCAATTATCATTGACTCAATCGGTGCAATTCTTGGTGAACGTACAACAAAAGAACTTGTCAGAACGGGTACAACTCATGCGGGAGTAACTGCATTTTTTACATCAATCGGAGATAATGTAAAAGCAAAACTTGAGGAACTTGGAATTGAACCTGAAGAAGATTCTTCACTTCTTCTTCAAAGAAGAATTTCAGCAGACGGAAAAAATACATGCCGTATAAATGGTGTGACGGCAACGGTTTCAATGTTGAAGGAACTTGGTAAAACTCTTGTGGACATTCACGGTCAGCATGATAATCGTTCGTTGCTGCTCAAAGATAACCACATTTCTTATATTGATAAATTAGCATCAAATGAAAAATATCTCACGGAATATATGTCATGTTATCGTGAGTTTGTAGCTCTCAAAAAGGAACTTAAAAATCTACAGAATAATGAAGAGGAAAATGAAAAAAACGCAGAAGTTCTCCGTTTCCAGATTGACGAAATTGAAAAGGCTGACATAATTTCAGGTGAGTTTGAAGAACTTAATCTGAAAAGAAATATGCTTGCAAATGCTGAAAAAATAAGCAGTGCACTTTCTCTCTCGTATAATGAATTCAACGGTGAAGATGATGAGGCAGGAATTCTTGTAAGACTCAAGAATATTCTTGAAGAAGTAAGAAGTGTTTCTTCATACAATGACATGGATGAAGTAAGCAAGAATCTTGCAAATGCAGTTTACACTATTGAAGAATGTACACAGAGCATAAAGAACGGTCTTGATTCTGTTGAGTTTAATCCTATACTTCTTGAGGAAACGGAAGAAAGACTTGATCTCCTTTCAAAACTGATGAAAAAATATACTACTGATGAAAAAGGACTTCTTATCTTACTTGATGAAATGAAAGAAAAACTTTCAAAAATAGATTCTTCATCAGAGCATATAGACGAACTGACAGAAAAACTCAATAAGTCAGGTGCGAAAATGCTTGACGCAGCAGATAAGCTTACGCTTTCAAGAAAAAATACTGCTGAAATTTTTGCAAAACGTGTGGCAGATGAACTTAAATTTCTTGATATGCCCAATGTTGTTTTTGCTGTGGATATCAAAGATAAACCTCTCGGTCTTACAGGTAAAGATGATATTGAATTTTTAATTTCTGCAAACATCGGTGAAGAACCTAAGCCTCTTATTAAAATCTCATCAGGTGGCGAATTATCAAGAATAATGCTTGCGATTAAGAATGTACTTTCTGAAAAAGATGACATAATAACCATGATTTTTGATGAAATTGACTCGGGTATCAGTGGTCAGGCTGCAACAAAAGTTGCAAAAAAACTTTTTGATGTTTCAAAAGGCAAACAGGTAATTTGTGTCACGCATCTTTCACAGATTGCATCTTTTGCTGATAATCATTTATATATAAGCAAAGAAAGCTCTGCCGGACATACATTTACAAGTATTAAAACCTTGTCAGAAAGTGAACGTAAATATGAATTGTCCCGTATTAACGGTGGCTCTGTTATAACACAGACCTTGCTTTCAGCAGCAGAAGAAATGCTTTCTCAGGCAGAGAATTATAAAAGGAGTAACTGAAATGGATCAGAAAAAAATTGACAGAATAAACGAACTTGCACGTCTTGCAAAGACAAGAGAGCTGACTGCAGAAGAACAGGCTGAAAGACAGGTTCTCAGACGTGAATATATAGATGCTTTCAAGGCAAGTTTAGTCGGAACTCTCGAAAATACCTATATCGTAGATGAAAAGGGTAATAAGAAAAAGGTTGAGAGAAAGAATAAATAATCAGTTTTTAGCATCTCTGTGTTTAACGGGATGCTTTTGTTTTTGGAGTACAATTATGAACAAAGCAATTGTAATAGGTTGTCCGGGTTCGGGTAAAACAACCTTTGCTGAAAAACTGAATAAAGTTACAGGTCTGCCACTATATTATCTCGATGCAATATGGCACAAACCTGATAAAACTCATATTTCAAGAGACGAATTTGATGAGAAAATATCAGAAGTTTTTCGGACAACAAATTGGATAATTGACGGAAATTACAGTCGGACAATTGAAATGCGTCTCAAAGAATGCGACACGGTTTTTCTCTTTGATTTGCCGATGGAAGTTTGTTTGCAAGGTGCAACTGAACGTCTCGGAAAAGGAAGATACGATTTGCCTTGGATAGAAAAAGAATTAGACCCTGAGTTCGAGGGATTTATAAAGGCGTTTTCAGAAAAATCTCTGCCTGAAATATATGAATTAATTGAAAAATATAAACAAGAAAAACAAGTGATTATTTTTAAAACACGAAAAGAAGCAGATGAATATATAGAAAATATAAGGTGATTTAATGACATTTGAAGAAAGAAAACAACAGGTGAATCTTTATCTTGGCAAAACTGTTAAAATTAAAATCGACAGACCTATGGGGTACATTCACAAAAAGGAAACTTATTCACTGACATATCCGATTAACTATGGTTATATTCCCGGTGTTCTTGGCGGTGATGGTGAAGAACTTGATGTTTACCTTTTAGGTGTGAATGAACCTGTTACAGAATCTGAATGTGAAATTATCGCAATTGTACATCGTCATAATGATATTGAAGATAAACTTGTTGGCGTGCCTGTTGATATGAAGTTTTCAAAAGAAGACATTGAAAATGCAATCCATTTTCAGGAACAGTATTATGATACTGAAATAGAAGTTTTATGATAAAGGAGAAATAATATGCCTATATTTACAATAACTTTTTGTACTTTAATTTTTATAGTTTATATCCTTGATAATTTCATAATCATACCGAAAACTGAAATGGTGACTCTTAAAGAAAAACTGTGGGCAGGTCACAACAAAGGCTATATAAATCGCGCTTTGCATCTGTCTGAAAAGAAAATTAAAAAGGGACAAGTGTGGCGTCTTGCGTCAGCGTCACTTCTTCATATCGGAACATGGCATATTGTTTCAAATATAACAGCGACTCTCATTGTTGGTTACGCTGTAGAATCTCAGCTCGGTGCAATAAAAACAGCTCTTTGCTTTATTGTTTCTGTGTTTACATCGGGTTTGTATATGGCATTTGTGTATAAGCTCAAAGAGGGTGAAGGCGCATCAACGGGAATTTATGGTCTTATTGCAGTGTTTGTTATACTCTCTGTCAAAAACGGAACTGTTTTCTTTTCTCCCGTACCGACAGTAGCATTGGTAGTTTTAGCAATTTACACAGTCGGTGGAATGCTTGTGGGCAAAGCAACTGCATTTGAACACATTTCAGGATTTGTCGGTGGTCTCTTTATGGGATTTATTCTGATTTAATTTTATATAATGAATGATTTGTCTTTTAAGGTGTCGTTTTTACGGCACCTTTTTTGTGTCAAAAAATTACTTCTGATAATATTATGTTAATAACTGATATTAACAGGAGGTAATCTGATGCAGAATTCTGATTTGCAGGATATGATTGAAAAATACAAAAAAGAGCTGATGAAATATGCAGAAGAAAACGGAGGATTTATTGTTGATGAGAGAGAAAAAGAAGAAATTTTGCCTGAAGCAGAACCCGTTGTCTCGATTGTAAATTCACCTGACAATACAGGCAAAGAAGCAGATATAACTGAACTTGAGGGCACGAACCCTGATTCTTTCAATTCGGGAAGAACTGAACCCACATACCGTGATGTAACTGAATTTCAGAACAGAAACAGGGGAGAAGGCAATCTGAAAGTTCAGGTGTTCAGCGGAAGACAGGCTTTTCCTATTGTAAATGCACAGGTAGTTGTCACAAAAGAATTTGATAACGGACCTTATACATTTTTTGATGATCTTACAGATACAAGCGGTATTGTGGAGGGTATGTCACTTAAAACACCTTTAAGTGCTGCAGCAACTGAAGATAATGAATTTCTTCCATATTCTACTTACACTATCAGAGTAACTCACCCTTATTTCATCTCAACTGTTTACACAAATGTCCCTGTTTTTGACGGAATAACTTCAATTCAGCCTGTAAACCTCGTTCCTAAAACAGGAACTCCTACAGATGATAATGATATTGTTTATACAGAAAAAGAACCGGTTGATTTATAAGGAGTGAATGAAATGATAAACGAACCGTACATTCCGAGAACGATTACAGTTCATCTTGGTACACCCAACTCAAATGCTGAAAATCTCACAGTTGATTTTCCCGATTATATAAAAAATGTGGCATCGAGTGAAATTTATCCCACATGGCCTGAAAGTGCAATAAGAGCAAATATTTATGCAATAATAACTTTTGCATTAAACCGTATTTATACCGAACATTACAGAAGTCAGGGTTATAATTTTGACATTACAAACTCCACTCAGTATGACCAGGCTTTCGTAAAGGGTAGAGATATTTTTTCGAATATTTCAAGAATAGTTGACGAGCTTTTTAATGACTATGTTGTAAAAGAGGGTACAATTTCCCCGTATTTTACTCAGTATTGCAGCGGTAGAGGAGTAAATTGTAAAGGTCTGAAACAATGGGGTACAGTTGACCTTGCAAATCAGGGCTATGTTCCTTTTGACATTCTGAGATATTATTACGGCAATGTAAATCTTGTCAGAAATGCTCCTGTAAGAGCAAATATTCCTTCATACCCGGGCAGAGCATTAAGACGTGGTGACAGAGGAGAAGATGTCAGGACAATTCAGCGAGAACTTAACAGAATTGCAGCAAACTATCCTGCTATTCCTACAGTTCCCGTTGATTTAGGCGTTTTTGATGCTGCAACCGAAAGAGCTGTCAGAGCATTTCAGAGGATTTTCAACCTGACTCAGGACGGGATTGTAGGTAAAAATACATGGTATAAACTTAAATATATTTATTCAAGTGTAAAAGGGCTTTCGGAACTTTATTCTGAGGGAATTACTTATTCTGAAGCAGAAAGACGTTTCAGCAGAACACTTCAGCAGGGAAGCAGAGGTACTGAAGTTCAGAGTCTTCAGTATTATCTGTCGTTTATAGGATTTTTTAATGATTCTTTGCCTGAAATATCAATTGATGGTGTTTTTGGTCCTGCAACAAGAAACGCAGTTCTCGCTTTCCAACGTTATTATGGTCTTACACCTGACGGAATTGTGGGCAGAGATACATGGAATAAAATACAGACTGTTTATCAGAGTATACTGAATAATTTGCCTAAAGAGTATCAGTCCTACAGTTCACTTTTATATCCCGGCTATGTAATTTCTAATGGTTCAACAGGTAGAGTAGTTGAACAACTTCAGTCATATCTGCGTGTTATAGGACAGAATAACAGATCCGTTCCTGTAATAACGGTTGATGGTGTTTTCGGAAATGCATCAGCAAATGCAGTTCGTGCAGTTCAGAGACTTTACGGCATTGAACAGACAGGAGTAGTCGGTCCTGCAACATGGAATGCGATTGTAGAATTATATAACGGTTACAGAGCATAATTTTACTTTTTCAAGGCAACATAATAAAAATTTCAGGTGGTGTTGTCTTGAAAAATATTAGTATGGACTTTAGCGAGAATATAAAAGTTCTTGACAGTATTTTACGTGTAAATGAAAATTTTGACCTGATTGCACGTGAAATGATAATCGGTAACAGAAGTGCAAAAATGTATTTTGTTGATGCATTCTGTAAAGATGAAATTCTTGAAAAAATGCTTGAATATCTGACGAGACTTGAAGAAAAGCAGATAAAGAGTATAAAAAACACACGGGATTTTTGTTCTCATTTTATAACTTACACGGAAACTGATGTTGAAAGTGACATAGACACGATAGTTACATCTGTTCTTTCAGGAACACTTGCACTTGTTATTGAAGGCTTCAATCAGGCAATTATGATTGATGCCAGAACTTATCCTGTAAGGTCACTTAATGAACCTGACAATGACAAGGTATTACGCGGTTCGCACGATGGATTCACTGAAACAATAGTTTTTAATACTGCATTGATAAGAAGAAGACTGAGAGACCCTAATCTGATTTTTCACGCTATGAAAGTCGGCAAAAAATCAAAGTCTGACCTTGCGCTTTGTTATCTTGACAATGTTGTGGATAAGAAACTTCTGAACAATCTTAAAAAGAGAATTGAAAATGTTAATATTAACACGCTTACTATGGGGCAACAAAGCCTTGTTGAAGCGTTGATGCCGAAACAGATGTTTAATCCATTTCCAAAAGTCCGATATACGGAAAGACCTGATGCTGCAGTTGCATGTATTGCAGAGGGTAATATAATAATTCTTGTTGATAATTCACCTGCAGCGATAATTGTGAAAACGAGCTTTTTTGAATTTTTTCAGGATTCAAATGATTATTATTTCCCTCCCGTAATCGGCTCATACCTGAGATTTGTCAGAGTTGTAGTTTTCACTTTGTCTGTGTTTCTCACGCCAACATGGTATCTCCTCGTTGACAATCCGTCATATATTCCGGAATGGTTATCCTTTTTACGGATAGAAGAACAGGCACAGATACCTGTTTTTGCACAGATAATTGCAATTGAGCTAATTGTTGATATGCTGAAACTTGCATCTGTAAATACACCCCAATCTCTGAGCAGTTCATTCAGTGTAATAGGAGCATTGATTTTAGGTGAATTTGCAGTAGGTGCTGATTGGTTTTTGTCAGAAGTAATACTTTATATGGCATTCGTGGCAATTGCAAACTTCACACAGCCAAGTTTTGAATTGGGATATGCGATGAAATTTTCAAGAATTACCGTTATTATTCTCACGGCACTTTTCGGTTTGTGGGGATATATTGCAGGATATCTTGCAATGATAATTATGATAGCTACAACCAAAACACTGGTAGGCAGAA
>JAZRNJ010000232.1:0-2540 GCA_045648125.1 Acutalibacteraceae bacterium | reverse complement strand
GTTGTGTAACCTTTATCTGTACATGTAGGAGGTGTTACTTCTGAACTATAGCTATGTTCAATTACATCAAGTTCAACTGTTTCAGTTTTTACTTTTTCGTTACATACTGTACAGTAAAATACCATTTCGTATGAACCTTTTTCTGTACATGTAGCATCAACTCTGTTTTCTTCCTGAGGTTCACCGTTTATGTGTCCAAGTGTGGGAACTGTTACTGTAGTACGACTGAGTTCTACTTTTTCTGTACAGCAAGTACAGTAAATAACCTCATCATAAAAACCATCTTCTGTACATGTTGTTTCTTTTTTGTTTTCAATCTCTGCTTCTGTTGCAGGAATATGATCAAGTTTGGGAGTAGTTACTGTCACTCTTGAAATCTCAAAACCACATACTGCACAGTAAATAACCGATTCGTATGAACCTTCTTTATTTACAGTTGCTTCAACTTCGTTTTCTTTAACTTCATTACCTTCTGTATGATCAAGTAAATCAGTTTCAAGTGTTTCGCGTGAAAGTTGTTTGTCGCAATATTTACAACAAACAACTAAATCATAAGAACCTTTTTCTGTACATGTAGAATCTATCTCGTTATCAATGACTGCTTCTGATCCTTCATGAAGAACAAGAGAACTGTTAGCTTTTTTAATTCTGTCTATTGACTTTGCTATTCTTTCAATATTCTCATTATTTGCAATTGGTTTTTCGCTGACAATTGTCTTACCCTCTGCAACTGCAGCATCAAGTTCTTCCATCGCATCATCTTCGCAATAGTTTTCTTTTTCAACTTTTTCTGCTAAAACAATCGCATCATTAAGTGCTGACAAATCTGCAAAAACAGGAACAAGACCGTTTATTGCATTTGTAATTTCTTCTGCCCATGCATCAACCTGAGCCTGTTCAAGAGCTGTAAGTGTATAATCAACTTTAGCAAACGCATCATTTACTGCCTGAACTGAATCAGTTGTATAGATGGACTTATCAAGTAAATCAAAACCACTCTTAAGTTCATCAACAGCACTGTAATCAGCTTTATTGGGAACTGCTTTGCTGATAGCATATTCAAGATTTTCAGCCATCGCATCAACAGCATTCTGATAAAGAATGCTGTATCCCTTTACAACCATATCCTTTGCTTCCTCAACAAGTGCTACATCTGAAGCAGGATAACATGATGCATTTTTGAGAATTGCATTTGCCTGTTCTGTAAGTTTATCAACTTCCTTATATTCAGCACCTTTAAGAACAAGATTCTTGTACGCTGTTTTCAGAGATTCTGCTTTTGCATTAATCTCCGTCTGAAGAGACTTGGGATTGTTAAGCACTCTGAGAGCATCTGTATATGCATTCTGGAAAGCAATAAAGCCTGAGTTATAATACCATGCCTGAGGATTAACACCTTTTTCCTGAACACGAACTCTGGGATCAGTGGGGTCTGTATTCATAACATAGTTAATCATCTCACGAAGCACTGATTTATCAACAACATGGAATGTCATAACAGTAGGAACAATGGGTGAGTTTGTGATATAAGCGTATGAACCTCTGAAATAAGCATAGTATCTGTTGATAATTGTGTACGTTGAGCCGTCAGCAATATTTGCTACGGCACCTGTGAAACCTGTTGTTATAATATGTCCGCCGTTTCTTGCACCTGCAGTTATTGTATGGTAGAGACCGTGTTCACTATCAAAGCCATGATCTTTTCTTTCGGGAACATTGTAGCCGATAGCAGCCTGAGCATTTGCGTCAGTTGCATAACTCTGAGGTGCTGTTGTCTGTGCGCCTGCAACAACATAAGATTCACCGAGGGCAACACCGGGACTATCGTTATTTCTTATATGATGGTCATTTACTTCGTTACCCACATTAGCATTGATTCTCAGGTTAATGTCAGTAAGACTTGACGTTACTGATTTATCCACATAAATATGTGCCTGAGGAGTACCTGTTACAAACAATGTATGGTCAATTGTTTCTCTGGGGTTACTAAAAAGACCTGCGCTCTCCACACGTTCATTTTCATAGTAAGATGTAAGATTGCCACCTTCTACAAAAGCCTTGTTTGATACATCGTATGAACCGAATTTCTGTGACATTCCTACATTTACAGGACTTTCATAATATACCCCTTTACCGAGAACACGTGTAATAGCAGATGCATAGCCTCTGTACCATGAAGATGTACCGTTATAAGGTTTCCATGTGACTCTGTGTTCCACAAAAGAACCACCCGTTGAAATGCTCTCAACGTAGGATACACATTTTTCCTGATATACATTACCGTCAGTCCATGTGTAGTCAATTGTGAAAACAAGTGCATCACCTACATTTGCAGTACCATTTTCAACATATATAGTATATTTCCCCGGAGCTTCAAATTTAGTGTCCGAAAAACTTACTGTTGCATTATTACAAGAAAAGCCTGTAATAGAAACACCTGATGTTGGTGAATAAAAAACTATTTCTGTTGCCACAGGAGTTTCACCTGCATAAGCCTCTGCAGCGTGAGGTCCTGAAAGCTCAGGAACACCTGAAGGTGT
>JAZRNJ010000231.1:0-1735 GCA_045648125.1 Acutalibacteraceae bacterium | reverse complement strand
AGGTCTTGCAGAAGGTAAGTCTATTTTATTTATTACGGGAACAACCTCAAGATTATGGTCAATTGCAAGATATGTGTTTGCAAGAGTCTGAGCCTCAATACCCTGTGATGCATCGACTATCAGTATTGCACCTTCACAAGCTGCAAGGCTTCTTGAAACCTCGTAGTTAAAGTCAACGTGCCCCGGAGTGTCAATAAGATTTAAAATATATTCCTCGTTGTCTTTTGCTTTGTATTTAAGTCTTACTGCTCTTGCCTTGATGGTAATGCCTCTTTCTTTTTCAAGGTCCATATTATCAAGAACCTGCTCCTGCATTTCTCTCTGAGTTAAAACACCTGTTTTCTCAAGGAGTCTGTCAGCGAGTGTTGACTTACCATGGTCAATATGAGCAATAATAGAAAAATTTCTGATTTTATTCTGTCTTTCAGACATAAGTGTACCTCACATAATTAATTATTAGAAGAATTATAACATAAAAATAAACTTATTGCAACAAAGAGTTTGGCTAAATGATGCAGATGAAAATAAATATACATAGCTAAAAATTTTTAATTACAAAACCCTTGCTCAATATGGTATTGAACAAGGGTCTGATTTTACTTGGAAGATGGAAAAAACATAAGGAGCATTTTATTAATCACCAAAACAGATACCTACTGTTTTTGCGAGATTTACAAGTTCACCGTTTGGATCAACAGGTTTGAAGTTTCCGTGAATATCATCTGATGGGATAACAACTTCAAGTGGAACTGCAACCATTTCGTTATTTTTAAGTGCAACCATGTGCTTTTCGTTGCCGTTCATCAAAAGGTCAACTGCAGCACTTCCGTATCTTGTGCAAAGCACTCTGTCTGATGCAGATGTCATACCACCACGCTGAACATGAGAAAGTGCAGAACTTCTGCATTCAACATCAAGAATGTCTTCGCTTATTGCATAACCGTTATCATCGCGTTCTGAATTAAGCATATTTTCAATGGTTGAAGCAATAACCTTACCGATACCACCAAGCTTAACACCATCAGGAGAAAAGTCCTGAGTAATTGCGGTAACTGCTTTTCCATCTGGAGCTGGAGCACCTTCTGCAACAACAACGATTGAATATTTTTTATCACTTAAGAGAGCTTTTTTAACTCTGTCTTTGATTTTAACGATATCATATGGGATTTCAGGAAGAAGAATTGCATCTGCACCACTTGCGATACCTGTGTGAAGAGCAATGTGTCCTGCATCTCTGCCCATAACTTCAAACACCATAACTCTGTGATGGCTTCTGCCTGTTGTTTTAAGAGCATCAACCGCTTCAACGTTCTGATTTACTGCAGTATCAAAGCCGAAAGTCTGGTCTGTTGAGTTAAGGTCGTTATCAATGGTTTTAGGAATACCCATAACACGAACACCCATTCTTGAATAGTCGCGTCCTGAGGTAAGTGTTCCGTCTCCGCCTACGATAACAAGGGCATCAATACCTGCTTTTTTAATATTTTCAACTGCAACGTGAGAAACATCATCATAAATAGGTTTGCCGTCTTCACCTTTGATAATTCCGTTTTTATCACGTCTTGGATATTTGAAAAGGTTGTCCTTGTTTGAATTGTAAAGAATAGTACCACCATCGCCAATGATTTCATCAACTGAATCTATTGTTAAAGGCACCATCTGGCTTTCGCCAAGATAAAGTCCCCTGTAACTATTTTTAATGCCGACACATTCAAGTCCGTATTTGTTTATAGCT
>JAZRNJ010000230.1:0-4379 GCA_045648125.1 Acutalibacteraceae bacterium | reverse complement strand
TGGGAAAACGTTAAAACTTTCCTCGAGGCTGTAATTCCCGTTGCTGAGGAATCAGGCGTTAAAATGGCTATTCATCCTGATGATCCGCCATGGGGTATTTTCGGACTTCCGAGAATCATCACAAATGAAGAAAATCTTGACAGATTCCTTAAACTTGTTGATTCACCCGCAAACGGTCTTACTTTCTGTACAGGTTCACTCGGTGCAAGTGAAAGCAATGACCTTGTAAAAATGATTAAAAAGTATGAAGGCAGAATTCACTTTGCACATCTGAGAAATATCAAGCATCTTGGTGACAGACAATTCATGGAAACTGCACATCCAAGTTCATGTGGTTCATTTGACATGTATGAAATTGTAAAAGCACTTCATGATAGTGGCTTTGAAGGCTACGTACGTCCTGACCACGGTAGAATGATTTGGGGTGAAAAAGGTAGATATGGATACGGTCTTTTTGACAGAGCACTTGGTGCAACATATCTTACAGGTCTTATTGAAGCAGTTGAGAAATCCTCAAAATAAGGAGTTTTAAATATGGAATCTAAAGTTATTGTAATTACGGGTGCAGGTGGTGTTCTTTGCGGTAATTTTGCAAAAGAACTTGCAAAAGACGGACACAAAGTTGCACTTCTTGATATCAACATTGATGCTGCAGAAAACCTTGCATCAGAAATAAGAGAAAATGGTGGCAAGGCAATTGCCATCAAAACCAATGTTCTTGATAAAGAAAGCCTTGAAACTGCACATGCAGAAGTAAACAAAGTATTCGGCAAATGTCAGATTCTTATTAACGGTGCAGGCGGTAACAATCCCAGAGGTACAACAACAAACGAATATTTCAATCCGGAAGATATTGATAAAGAAGATGTTGTTTCCTTCTTTGATCTTCAGCCTGACGGAATAAGCTTTGTTTTTGACCTTAACTTCCTCGGTGTACTTCTTCCCACACAGGTATTTGCAAAGGACTTCGTAATGGGTGAAAAGGGTAGTATCCTCAATATTTCTTCAATGAATGCTTACACTCCTCTTACAAAAATTCCTGCATATAGCGGTGCTAAAGCAGCAGTTTCTAACCTTACTCAGTGGCTTGCAGTTCATTTTGCAAACTCAGGCGTGAGAGTTAATGCAATTGCACCCGGTTTCTTTGTAACAAATCAGAACAGAGGACTTCTTTTCAATGAAGATGGTACTCCCACAGCAAGAACAAATAAAATTCTTAACGCAACACCAATGGGAAGATTTGGTGAAGCTGATGAACTTATGGGAACTGTAAGATTTTTACTTGATGACAGTATGTCAAGTTTTGTTACCGGCGTCGTTATTCCCATTGATGGCGGTTTCTCAGCATATTCAGGTGTATAATCGGAGGAAAAAATCATGACAAAAGAAAGAGTTATTGAAAGAATTAAAGATAAAGGTATAGTTGCAGTTGTCCGTGCAGAAAACTCAGAAAAAGCATTTGACATTGTTGAAAAATGTATTGACGGTGGAATTGATGCGATTGAACTTACATTCTCAGTTCCTTTTGCACACCACGTAATTGAAGACCTTGCCAAAAAATACGGTGATGATATTGTCCTTGGTGCAGGTACTGTTCTTGACAGTGAAACTGCAAGAATTGCTCTTCTCTCTGGTGCACAGTATATCGTTTCACCTCATTTCAATCCTGAAGTTACAAAACTTTGCAACAGATACAGAACTGCTTCAATGGCAGGTGTTCTCACAATTACAGAGGCTGTGACAGCAATGGAAGCAGGGGTGGATGTTCTTAAACTTTTCCCCGGTGATTTAAGTGGTCCCAGATTTATTAAAGATATCAAAGGTCCTCTTCCCTGGGTACAGATTATGCCTACAGGCGGTGTTGATGCTGATAATGTGGGTGAATGGATAAAAGCAGGTGCAGTTGCTGTAGGTGCAGGTAGTTGTCTTACAAAAGGTGATATTACTGCAAATGCAAAAGCTTTCATAGAAAATATCAAAAAAGCGAGAGCGTAAAAAAAGAAGGCTGATTTTATGGAAAAGGTCAGAGTTGGAGTTGTCGGTATAGGCAATATGGGTTCCAGCCATGCTAAAAACTTATATGATGGTTTGATAGAAAATGCAGGACTTGTTGCAGTTTGCGACATTGATGAAAAAAAGATAAAATGGGCAGAGGACAACCTTGCTGGTGTTAAAACTTACAGTAATTATTCAGAATTACTTTCTTCAGGGGAAATAGATGCTGTAATTATTGCTACACCCCATTATCTTCATCCTGTGGTAGCTATTGAAGCATTTGAAAAAGGTCTTAATGTGCTTACGGAAAAACCTGCAGGTGTTTATGTAGAAAAAGTTGAGGAGATGAACTCCGTAGCTGAAAAAAGCGGTAAAGTCTTTGGTATTATGTATAATCAGAGAACAAATCCGATTTTTCGAAAAGCACGTGAATTGATGCTTTCAGGAGAAGTAGGGGATTTGAAAAGAGTTATCTGGACTATTACAAACTGGTACAGAAGACAGGAATATTATGATTCAGGCTCATGGCGTGCAACCTGGAAGGATGAAGGCGGTGGTGTGCTTATCAACCAATGCCCTCATAATATTGACATTATGCAGTGGATAGTGGGTATGCCCAATAAAGTTACTGCACATTGTTATTACGGAAAATATCATGACATTGAAGTTGAAGATGATGTATCTGCATTTTTTGAATATCCCAATGGTGCAACGGGGGCTTTGTTCACTTCAACAGGTGAAAAACCCGGTACAAACAGACTTGAAATTTCATGTGACAAAGCAAAAATTGTC
Source organism: Acutalibacteraceae bacterium (assembly GCA_045648125.1). Taxonomy (GTDB): domain Bacteria; phylum Bacillota; class Clostridia; order Oscillospirales; family Acutalibacteraceae; genus SIG575. The sequence continues at coordinate 1,592 of JAZRNJ010000230.1, read as the reverse complement.
ATAGAAAACGGTAAGCTTGCCATGTGGAAATATGCTGTTTCAGAAAAAGAGTTCAGATATTATTCAACTGAAGATTATAAAAAATTGGAATGTGAATATTCAGAATACATACCTGAAGATAACGACAAATCTGCACATAATCAGATTCTGCAGAATTTCGTCAATGCAATTCTCTTTGGTGAAGAACTTATTTCTCCCGGTTATGACGGTATAAAAGGTCTCACAATTTCCAATGCCATCCATTTGTCAGATTGGCTCGGCAAAACTGTTGAAATACCTTTTGATGCAGAAGAACATAAAAATCTTCTGATGGAAAAAGTTAAAACTTCAAAGCCGAAAGAAAAAGTAGTTAAAGATGATTCCATCCGTGCAGGTAAAGCATCTTCACGATGGGATGTTAAATGGTAATATCATAATAATTCTTATATTAAAAACTGTAAAAGAAGAAATATAAAAGCGGAAGAAGTGAACTCAGTCAAACTTCTTCCGCTTTTTCTTGTATTTTTGTTGCATAAAAATTTCCATTGTGATAAAATGGCAATGTATAATTATTGTGCATTTAACATCGGCTGTATGCATTTTTTCGGGAGGTTGTAAAGATGAAAAACACAATGAAAAAAATGTTATCTCTGTTCCTTGTGCTGACAATGACGGTTGGCATCGCACCCTTGTCAGGCTTTGTGGGACTTAAATTCCCTGAAATCAAAATACCCGAATGGGATTTGTTTGATTTCAGTGTTGAAGCAGAAGCAGAATCTTTCGAGTGGTCCTTGAATGAAGATAGTACTGTTCTGACAATTAGCAATATTGATGCATTTTATGATTCAATGTATGAATATTATGAATCATACAGTATGTTTGGTGAATGGTATGGTTACTTTGGATTTTTAGGACTTCTTCAACAGGCAATATTGTCTGCAGGGATGCCTACAGGAATTAAAGAAATAGAGCTTTCTGAAGGTTCTGAGTATTTTTCTGTTGTAGATGGTGCGTTGTATGTATCAATAAACAATAAAAATCTTTTAGTTTTTTATCCCGGAAATAAAAATGAAAAAGCTATTGGCTTTGGTGCAGAAGATATTTTTACTCCGTATTCATTTATCAATTGTCGTAATTTAAAGGTTAGTATATCTGATGAATTTACAGAAAACTCAATTGCCGGATATCGCAGAATGCTTGATATATATGTTGAATACGGTATGATAAACGAAATTGATGCAGCGGCTATAACAGATGAAATGATAATTGAGAGTCTTATGGGAAGTGTATTTGTAACAAATACCGCTGAATCTTTTGTTGTTTCTGATACAAATAAATATTTAAGTTCTGAAAATGGTGTGTTGTATAATACAGATAAGTCTTCTGTAATTAAGTTCCCCATTGATTCAGAGATAGATGAAATCTCTGTAGATTCATTTCCTGAATCAGATGATTTTGTAGGTCTGATGTCTTATCCTGCTTTTTGTTCCTTTGTAGGTGACACAATAGATTTCCATGTAGGAGATCTTATTACAGGAAATACATTAGTATATAACGAGGAACTTAACGTTCATGTAGCAGAATTTGGTATCCGACAATTGATTGATATATTT
>JAZRNJ010000229.1:0-6086 GCA_045648125.1 Acutalibacteraceae bacterium | reverse complement strand
GGATTTCAAAAGTTTCCCTGCTATTTCCTATGGGATATTGAATCAGAGTTGTTTTATCTTTATTATACAATGCTCCATATTCATCACTGCTGTAATACTGATTATCTGAATCAACAGTAATTGAGGTAAGGCTGTCGCAATAAGAGAACGCATAATAACCTATGCTTGTGACACTGTCAGGGATTGTAACTGATGTAAGGCTATCGCAAGAATAGAACGAAAAATTACCTATACTTGTCACACTGTCAGGGATTGTGACTGAGATAAGCTTGTCGCACTAATAGAACGCAGAATCACCTATACTTGTGACACTGTCAGGGATTGTGACTGAGGTAAGGCTGTCGCAATAAGAGAACGCAGAATTACCTATACTTGTCACACTGTCAGGGATTGTGACAGAGGTAAGGCTGTCGCAATTTCTGAACGCACCTCCACCTATGCTTATCACAGGATATCCTTCAATAGTTGACGGAATAATAACTTCTGTGTCAGAACCTGTATAGCCTGTAATTGTAACTTTGCCATCAATTATCTCATAAGTAAAATCTTCAGGATTTGTTGGAATATCTGCGAAATGAATTGTTGCACTCGTGAGAGGTTCATTGTATGAATCAATAACAATTTTATTCCATGATGCTTCGTCCGCCCCATAATAAACATCGGTAATTGCAGTATCCTGATAGAAAGCACAGAAATTAATGTTTTTAACAGACCTCGGAATTGTAACGGTTTTGAGAGATGTACATCCGTTAAAAGCGTAGTTATCAATAACTTCTAAACCTTTACCAATTTCAACGCTTGTAAGACCTGAACACTTATTGAAAGCATTTTTACCTATAGTTGTAACACCATCCGGAATTACGAGAGTTTTAACTATTTTACACTCATTGAATGCATATTCACCTATTGAAGTAAGTGTTTCAGGAAGTTCAATTGAAGTCATTCTGTAAAGACCGTGGAAAGCAAAGTCTTTAATCACTTCAATATTATTACCCATATTGATAGTGGTGATTTTTGATGAACCTCTGAAAGCATAATTACCAACAGTTTTTACGCTATCAGGAATTGTAACTTTCAAAATCTTGACACAATAACAAAAAGCATAATCACCTATTGTTTCGACAGTATCAGGAATTACATATTCTGTTACACTACTTGCATTAGGATACTGAACAAGAATAGTTTTGTCTGCATTATAAAGCACACCTGTTGCATCGGTGCAGAAATATTCACTACCATCTGCAACATTAAAACTTTCAAGTGCTGTACAGTAATAGAATGCCTGTGTGCCAATTGATTTTACACTTGCAGGAATTTCAACTGTTTTAAGTGCCGTACAGCCACGGAAAGCCTCAGCATCCAAACTTTCAACACCTTCAGGAATAACTACTGAAGTAATTTCAGTTTTTCCTTTTAATGCAGCTGCACCGATAGCAGTAACTTTATATCCGTCGATTTTTGAGGGAATGATAATATCTGTATCAGCACCTGTATAACCTGTGATTGTAGCACTGCCACTTTCAACGGTGTATGTAAAATCATCAGGGTTAGTAGAAAATGTGGTAGCATTGTCAATAGCATACTTAAGATTTCTTGCCATTGTGTCAACTGCATTCTGATAAAGAATGCTGTATCCCTTTACAACCATATCCTTTGCTTCCTCAACAAGTGCTACATCTGAAGCAGGATAACATGATGCATTTTTGAGAATTTCATTTGCCTGTTCTGTAAGGTTATCAACTTCCTTATATTCAGCACCTTTAAGAACAAGATTCTTGTACGCTGTTTTCAGAGAGGATGCTTTTGCATTAATCTCTGTCTGAAGAGCTTTAGGATTATTAAGCACCTTGAGAGCATCTGTATATGCATTCTGGAAAGCAATAAAGCCTGAGTTATAATACCACGCCTGAGGATTAACACCTTTTTCCTGAACACGAACTCTGGGATCAGTGGGGTCTGTATTCAGAACATAATCAATTGCTTCACGAAGAACAGTTTTATCAACAATATGGAAAGTCATAACAGTAGGAACAATAGGTGAGTTTGTGATATAAGCGTATGAACCTCTGAAATAAGCGTAGTATCTGTTGATAATCGTGTATGTTGAACCATCAACAATATTTGCTACGGCACCTGTAAAACCTGTTGTTATAATATGTCCGCCGTTTCTTGCACCTGCAGTTATTGTATGGTAGAGACCATGTTCACTATCAAAACCAAAATCTTTCCTTTCGGGAACATAGTAGCCAACAGTTGCCTGAGCATTAATATCAGTTTCATAGTTTTCAGGGGCAGTTGTCTGTGCACCTGAAACAATATAAGATTCACCGAGAGCAACGTTGGGACTATCGTTATTTCTTATATGATGCGCATCTACTTCGTTACCCACGTTAGAATTGATTCTCAGGTTAATGTCAGTAAGGCTTGACGTTACTGATTTATCCACATAAATATGTGCCTGAGGAGTACCTGTCACAAACAACGTATGGTCAATTGTTTCTCTGGGGTTACTAAAATAGTTCGTAATTTCCACACGTTCATTTTCATAATAAGATGTAAGGTTACCACTTTCTATAAAAGCCTTGTTTGATACGTCGTATGAACCGAATTTCTGTGACATACCTACATCTATAGGACTTTCATAATATACACCTTTACCGAGAACACGTGTAATAGCAGAAGCATAACCTCTGTACCATGAAGATGTACCATTATAAGGCTTCCATGTAACTCTGTGTTCTACAAAAGAACCACCTGTTGAAATGTCCTCAACGTAGGATACACATTTTTCCTGGTATACATTACCGTCAGTCCATGTGTAGTCAACTGTGAAAACAAGTGCATCTCCTACATTTGCAGTACCATTTTCAACATATATAGTATATTTTCCCGAATTCTCAAATTTGATGTCCGAAAAACTTACTGTTGAATTATTACAAGAAAATCCTGTAACAGAAACACCTGATGTTGGTGAATAAAAAACTATTTCTGTTGCCACAGGAGTTTCACCTGCATAAGCCTCTGCAGCGTGAGGTCCTGAAAGCTCAGGAACACCTGAAGGTGTTGCTTTAACAATTACATTTCCTTTTTCTGCTGAATTAACAGCTTTGGCAACCCTTGTTACGGGTGTGCATGTGAACTCAACTTTTGGACGAGCAATCGGTTCCAATTTAACTTCTTCAAGAGTTACTCCGTCAGTTGCTAAAGCAGTTAAACCTGAACTGCAAACAGAGAAAACCATAAGAATTACAAGAACCATACTCAGAATTCTTTTCGATGCTTTCATATTCATCCCTCCTGATGAATTGTATATTTATACTATAAGGTTTATATTATCACAACAGGAAAACTTATGCAATAGTAAATAAAAAATTAAAATTTAATTAGCTCCGAACATTTTTCGTTACATAGCGGAAAATTTCCGCTAAAAGGCGGAAATTTTCCACCAGAGAAAGAGAAAGAGAAAGAGTAAGAGAAAGAGTAAGAGAAAGAGTTATATAAAGAGAAGAATTCCGCTTTTCTGAGATTGGAAAAGCGGTTTTCAAAAAAAGCAATTTATAATTTTTTGTAATTACAAATAAAAATAACTCCCTTGAAAGCCAAGGGAGTTTGTGTATAAATATTTACTCAGATTGAAATTTCGTGTGCAATCTGATAGTATTCATCGTTGAGTGATTTTTTCATCTGGAGTGCTTCAAAGATGTCGTAATCTACGATGCTGTCGCTCTTGACTGCAACAACTCTGTTACCGATGCCTTCCATAAGAAGTTTAACAGCTTTGTTACCCATTACACTTGCCATAACTCTGTCACGTACTGTGGGTGAACCGCCACGCTGAATGTGACCAAGGATTGATGAACGGCATTCAACACCTGTTTCTTCTTCAATTCTCTTTGCAAGATTTGCAACCCCACCGATACCTTCTGCAACAACAATAACGAAGTGTCTCTTGTCTGTTTTGAGAGTTTTCTTCATTCTGCTGATAACGTCTGTAAGGTCATAGGGTTTTTCCGGAACGATGATATATGTTGCACCAACTGCAATACCACCTTCAAGAGCAAGGTAACCTGCACTTCTGCCCATAACTTCAACAACTGTGCATCTGTCGTGTGATTCTGATGTATCACGGATTCTGTCAACTGCTTCCATGATTGTGTTAAGACATGTATCGAAACCGATTGTATAATCTGTGCATGCTATATCGTTATCAATTGTTCCGGGAACACCTACACAAGGAATACCTCTGAGAGATAAATCTCTTGCACCTCTGAATGAACCGTCACCACCGATTACAACGATGCCCTCAATACCTCTTTCTTTACAAGTATTAATTGCTGCCTGCATACCTTCTTCTGTTTTGAAGTTAAGACTTCTTGCTGAACGAAGCATTGTGCCGCCACGGTCGATAATATCAGATACGCTTCTGATATCCATTTCTTTCATGTCATTTTCCATGAGACCGTTATAGCCACGGTTTACACCGTATACTTTCATACCGTTTTCACATGCAGTTCTTACAACTGCACGGATACAAGCGTTCATACCCGGAGCGTCTCCGCCACTTGTCAATACTGCTATAGTTTTCATTATACTATTCCCCTCGGATAAAAATTATTATCTAATATAATAACCTAATATGCGACAAAGTTCAAGTCTTTTTCGCAATTTTTTCTAAATTTTAGTAATTATTCCACCATTATTTTATGCCTACATTCTCATCCCCGACAATTCTTTTCAGTTCTCTGAGCATAGAATTGTTAATTTCACAGAGTCTGCCCTGATGACGGACCAATTTACCTGTGTCGGTAAAATAATAATAGACAGGTGTGCTTCCGTCAAAAACATCAAGAACATGCTGAATTTTCTTATATTCTTCACATTCACTGTTTCTGACTTTAAAATAAATGCCCTTGTTTTCTTTCTTAACAGGTTTAGGTAGTTCTATAGTTTGAACATTTCGAGGAGCTTCTGTAACGCGTTCACACACAAGTTTACATTCCTCATCTTCTCTGAGAGAAAGTCTGCCTGTAATATGAATAACATTACCTACAGACAATAAACTTCCGTAATCTCTGTATAGTTTTGAAAATACAATCAGTTCCATTTCCGATGTTGTATCTTCAATTGTTACAAAAGCCATAGTATCGTTGTTTTTAGTTGTTTTCTTTTTGACTGATGTTACAATAGCGAGAACATTTACCCGTGTATTATCACGGTATTTTGAAGAACTGTTTACATTTTCAGAAGATGTTTCAACGAGAATTTCGCCAAGTTTATCCGTTCTTAATGCAGTTGCAACATTTTCATAACGTGAAAGAGGATGTCCGGAAATATAAATTCCCGTAAACTCTTTTTCGTACCGTAACTTGTCCCCTGTTTCAAATTCAGGTAAATCAGGAACATCAACAGTAAACATTTCCGTTTCATCACCAAACAGCCCCATTTGTCCCCCTGCCATAATTCTTCCGCTGTTTTCTGCTTCAGACAGAATTGACGGAAGTGCAGTTATCATCTGACGACGATTAAGGTCAAGGCTATCAAGTGCACCACTATAAATAAGTGCTTCAATTGCTCGACGATTAAGGTCTTTACCATACATTCTGAAGCAGAAGGATGAGAATGATTCAAATTTTCCGCCATCTTCTCTTTCTTTAATAATAGACCTTATGGCATTTCTTCCTAAATTTTTAATAGCAAGCATACCGAAAAGAATGTCGTTTCCTTTAACAGTAAACATGTCATAGCCTTCGTTCACATCAGGTGGCACTATTTTTATACCCAAACGATTACATTCAGAAATGTATGAAGCGACCTTATTTGAATCATCAAGAACACTGCTGATAAGTGCTGAAAAGTATTCATTAGGATAATGACATTTGAGATATGCTGTTCTGTAAGCAAGAAAAGCATAAGCTGCTGCATGAGATTTATTGAAGGCGTACTGCGAAAAATCAGACATTGTATCAAAAATTTCATTTGGTGTTTTTTCATCAACGCCATTACTAACAGCACCTGTGCATTCAACAGTACCATCTTCACTAACAAGACCGTAAATAAAGTTTTTACGCTCTTTTTCCATAACACCG
>JAZRNJ010000228.1:0-2924 GCA_045648125.1 Acutalibacteraceae bacterium | reverse complement strand
ATGTTCTCGTTGCGGTGATAGTTATACTGAAGAAATTTCAGCAACAGGTCCTATGCCATCAGACCCCGTGGAAGAAAATTACGTTGAAGCTACATGTACAGAATCGGGCTCTTATGATTTAGTTGTTTACTGTAACGGTTGCGGTGAAGAACTTTCCCGTGAAACTAAAACAATTCCTGCAACAGGTCATAATTTCGGTGCATGGGAAGTTACAACCGAACCCTCAATGACAGAAGAGGGTGTTAAAACAAGAATATGTTCTTCATGTAAAGAAACCGAGACAGATTTTATACCTATAACCGGTATTACGGTATTTGTTATGGATTCTGAATATGAGGTTATCAGTATGGAAATAATTGATGGTAACAGTAACAATTATTCTTGTAACGGTCTTGAAGATGGTGAATACATTGTAATGGTTGAAAAAGAAACTTTTGCAATTAGAGAGTACAATATTACTGTGACTGATGGTGAGCTTGCTTTAGAAATCAAACTTAATAAATATGGTGACATCACAGGCGACGGCAAGCTCAACACAATTGACGTTGCACGTGCTAATTCTCATGCGAAAGGTGTTTCGACACTTACAGATTACAGTCTTGCTTGTGCTGATGTAAATGGTGACGGTAAAGTTAACACAATCGACGTTGCACGTATCAATTCTCATGCAAAAGGTGTTTCAACACTCTGGTAAAACTAAATAATTTTAAAGTTTTCAACGGCTCCCTTGTGTAAAGGGAGCTGTCGTTTTGCAAAGCAAAATGACTGAGGGATTGTCTTTTTAGCGAAAAATCCCCTCAATCTGCTGATGCAGACAGCTCCCCTTGCATTTTCAAGGGGAGCCTGAAACCGTAACTCAGCAATAAATTTATAAATTTCAGCACATCTCCTGATGAGATTTCTGAATGCATTTTATACATTGAGTTTTCAGAAGTCCTTAATATTTTATTGACATAAAATGCAATGTTTGTTATGATTACAGTACCACTATTTTTACAGGAGAAAATACTATGAAAAAACCTACACTCAATTTTGGTCAGTTCACACAGTACGATAAGGTTTTCCTTACTGCCGATAAAGGCATTGACCCTGAAAAAGTAATTGCAGTTGCTTTTGAAGGTGAAACTCTTTACATTGCAGATGATGACAGCCTTGCGATATATTCAGAGGGTAAAATCAAAAGAATTCAGTCGAAAGTTTCAGCCCTCTTCACAAGAAAAGGCAGACTTTTTGCTGCTATCGGTAATTCACTCGGTGAAATCAAAAAGGGCAAAATCACAAAACTTGCAGATTTCTCAGCACCTGTAATTGACATTTCAGTTGCACTTGATAAATCAGTATGGCTCATTACAGAAGAAGAACTTTTCCTTATGGAAAACGATGAATTCACAAAAATTATGGATGTTGCTGAAGGCACAGTATGCCTTGCAGCAGTTGACAACAAAGCAAAATACAGTGAAACAGTTTACATCGGCTCAACAGTTGAAGGCCTTCTTTCAATGAAAGGTAAAAGACGTCATTGGGCAGAGCTTCTCCCCAACGTTACAGGTGTCCTCAGTCAGAAAATCAACTGCGTTTCAGTTGATGCTCTCGGACATCTCTGGGTAGGAACAGATAACGGACTTAACATCTACGACGGCAAAAACTACTGGTTCAACGGAAACGATTTTTATTCAGTTCCCACAGGCTCCTTCAACGATATGTTCTTTGCTGATGACGGCAAAAAATATTTTGCAACAAACACAGGTATTGTAACTCTCATCGAAGGTAAAATTTCATATTTTTCTTTCGGTCCATGGCTTATGCATCCTACAGTTACAAAACTTGCTGTTTCAGATAATGGTTCAATTGCTGCAGTTACACCAAGAGGTATCAGCCTTATCACTTCAAAAGAAATGACTCTTGAAGAAAAAGCAAATCACTATGATGAAATGGCAGTGAAATATTTCACAAGAAACGAAGGATATCAGGTTGACAGAATACTTCGTAAATACGGCGACCTTGAGTCAGGTTGGCTTCCCAATTCAGACAATGACGGACTTTTCACAGGTCTTTACTGTGCAAGTCAGTGCTTCAGATACGCTGTGACAGGAGATAAGAAAGCAAAGGAAAATGCAAAAAGAGCAGTTGATGCTATGATTATTCTCACAGAAATTACAGGCAAATCAGGCTTTACAGCACGTGCAACAAGACACAGCTTTGAAGAAAACTTTATGACAGGCGCTCGTGAAGAATGGCATGTGTGTGAAGATAATCCGGAAATGGAATGGCTGGGTGAAACTTCATCAGACGAAATGACAGGTCATTATTTTGCTTACGGCATTTACTATGACCTTGTTGCAGACAAGGAAGAAAAAGAGAAAATTGCAAACGTGGTAAGAAAAATCACAGACCACATTCTTGAAAACAATTTCCACCTTTGCGATGTTGACGGAGTTCCCACAACATGGGCAAACTGGGAGCCTGAACTTCTCAATAACGATGACAGATGGTTCTATGAAAGAGGTACAAACTCACTTGAAATGCTTTCATTCCTTAAAACTACATACCATGTAACAGGGGATGAGAAGTATAATGAAGTTTTCGATATGCTTATCAAAAAGCATCACTACGCAATGAACTGCATTCAGTATAAGGTTGAAGATGGTCATGTGGCACATATTGACGACCAGCTTGACTTTATTAATATTTATCCTCTTCTTGTTTACACAGACAGTGATGCACAGAAAGAAATTTTCAAAATGGGACTTACACACCATTGGCAGTATGAAAGAGTTGAGCGTTCACCCTTCTTCAACATCGTTTACGGTGCCCTTACCGACAACAGCTGTGACATTGAAAATGCCGCAAAATCGCTCTCCGAGATGAACCTTGACCTTGTCAGATGGCCTGTTTTCAACAGCTACCGTAAAGACATTGTCTGG
>JAZRNJ010000227.1:0-4147 GCA_045648125.1 Acutalibacteraceae bacterium | reverse complement strand
CATACAGATACCGTCTGATGAAGAAACACAGGAATCAGACGTAATTGAAGAACAGTCTGATACTGAAACAAATGAGCCTGAGGAAACGGATGAATCCCCTGATGATGACAAAACAGATGAAATTCAGGCAGAACAGGTTGTTCCGCAAACAAATAAAGCTGAAAAATCGGACAAAGTTATTGAAAACCAGAAACTGAACGATATCTCAAAGCGACTGGATGGGGCATTGCAGCTTATTTCTTCAAGGATAAAAGAACTGGACAGGCTTGCAGATATTATTGATGCAGATAAAGAGAATCCTGTTTTTTATGATGAAAATTAAAACTCTCGGGAGGAGTTAACCGTAAATGGCATTCAAAAGAAAGGTTGACTATACAAACTTTCCTACCTCAGAGCAGATTGAAACAGCAATTTTAAAAACCAAGTACAGTCAGAAATATAAAAAGGTTCTGAAAAGTACACTGTCATCACTGGTTGTTGTGGCAGCAGTTGCTGTGCTTATTGCAACGCTTATGCTGCCGGTTCTGCAGATTCAGGGAAGCAGTATGGAACCAACGCTGAATGACGAGGAAATTGTCGTTCTTATTAAAACATCAAAACTGAAAAGAGGGCAGTTGTGCTGCTTTTCATATCAGAATAAACTTCTTATCAAGCGTGTAATCGGCATACCGGGAGACACTGTTTACATTAATGAGGAGGGCTATGTCTTTGTTAATGAAGAGCCTCTGGATGAGCCGTACATTCTGGACCGTGCGTTAGGTGAGTGCGATGTCACTTTCCCTGTACATGTGACGGATAATCATTATTTTATCCTCGGTGATCACCGTTCCACATCAATTGACAGCAGAAGCTCTGCTGTGGGACTTGTAGATACCGAACAGGTTGTTGGTAAAATTTTCTTCAGAATCTGGCCTTTCGAAGCTATAGGCAATATAGATTATCAGGAAGAACAAACAGAGTAATCTTAAAACAATAAATCGAAAGGGGGATGTAAAATGGCAGGAATAAATAAAGAATATCTGAAGGACCATAAGTTGTTCAGAATACGAAATAAAAATATTGTTGCCATGTTCCCTCTGATTGCAGTTTTAGTTGCGATTATTGTTTTCTGGTGTCTTAAACTTGTTGGTATCACTATTACAAGTGATGCCTTGTGCGATGTTGATGAACACACTCATATAAATGGATGTTACAGTGACGGTGAACTTATATGTGCAAAACCTGAGCACCGTCATTCTTCAGAGTGTTTTCCCGAAAAAGGCGTTGATGTTGAAACATCATACGATTGGAAAAAGACCTTTGAGAATGTGGCACTCACAAACAACGTTGCAGAAAACCTTGTTTCCATAGCAACTACCCAGGTAGGATACACGGAAAGTTCACAGAACTATGAATATAATGCACTTGCAGAAAAACACAGTTATACCCGTTACGGGGAATGGTACGGAAGTCCCTACGGGGAATGGAACACCTTGTTTGTTTCTTTCTGTATGAATTATGCAAACATAAACGGTTCTGATTCATTCATAAGTGCTTCAGCGGAAAGTATGCGACGTGCGTGGGAGGAAAAGAGTCTTTATTTTTTGGCAGATAAATACACCTGTTCACGAGGCGATATTGCCTTTTTCGATACAGATTCTGACAAAAAAGCAGACCGTACAGGTATAGTTGTTTACAATGGCGGAAGTGTTCTCATTGTAATTGAGGGTGATGTTGACGGTGCTGTAAAACCCGTCAGCTACAAAAACACTGATGATGTTTTAGGTTATGGCAAGACAGGCAGTCTTTATGCCGCAGAGCACATTGTGAATCCCGATAAGGAACAGTCAGGCGGAACATCAATAAAATTCACGGAAGTTTCAGGTAGGCTCAACCGGTATATTCCAAATAGCGCAGAACAACCTGTGATGTTCAAGATGGCGAGAAATACAGCGATGCCAAGTGTATATGACAGCGAACCACTTGTTATGATGGCTGCAGATGACCACGGAATTACATATACTTCTCACCTTGAAGATGAGGTGGTAGGTGTTGTTTTCAGAGAACAGTCAGGTGTTGAACTTAATAACGGTGATACGGTTTATGTCGGAGAAATTTATCAGATTTCTCTTGAGTTCAGCGAAATCAATACGGGCAGTGAGTGGATTCAGTTCAGACATGATGAGGACGGATACCTTACATATCATGTGCCACCCAACATTCATTGTGAACCTTTTGATGATTGGCACACGATTTCTGCAAAAACAGAAAACGGGACTATCACCGACGTTGGTGAATATTTCATGGACGAAACGGGCTTGTTACGGGTTAAGTTCTATGAAGATGGCGACGGTGTGAATTTCGTTGAAAAGTATTCAAACGTTGACTTCTCCATTGACTTCAACGCTACTGTTGCTGCGACACAGTCAGGCAGTTCAACTGATATTAAGTTCAATGATAAAATAGATATAAATCTTAATGTTGACGGCAACGCGGCGATGGATGTTACCAAAACTCATGGCGAATATGATGCCGATAACCACACAATGGAATATACTATCAGGGTTGAAGCAACTCACGGTGTTGTAAAAGACCTGGTTATTGATGACCAGATATGGGAAAACCATTATGCACTCAGAAATACCATTGTTGTAACAGATCTTGACGGAAATATTATCAGACCTCAGCCTGTTGTTTCTGACCATCCCTTACACAGCGGTGGTGCACAGGGTGGTTTCAGTCTTTCAGGTTTTCCTGATTTTCCTGCAGGACAGGGATTTCTCATCAAATATAAAGCACAGATATATGACGAACTTTTATCGAATGACTCAGTTGGTATGTGGAACGGTATCGATGCAACAGGAAAAAACTCACTAGGAGGACCCGTTTACAAATGGGGCGAAGACTGGGTGGAAGTTGAACTGGAAAAAATGCAGAAAGACGGTAAACAGACAGTTATTAAAGATAATAACGGTAATGATGTTTCTGTTATTGAATGGCAGGTTGAAATCAGAAAGGATAACCACAACCTGCAAGGTACTGTTATTATAGATACTCTGGGTAACGGACTTTCTTATTACACTGACAGGGATATTCTTGTAAAGCACTATGATGAGTGGGGAAACAGACTTCCCGATTCTTATATCAGCTGGAATGATGTTACTGTCAACGGCAACTCAATGAGTTTCCCTCTTCCTGACGGTTACGCTTTTAACATATCTTACTATACAACTTATGAAGAACCTGATGAAGGTGAAACTATAAATTATACCAACAGCGTAAGAGCGACAATTAACGGCAGAGAAGAACAGGCAGGTGGTTCTGCAAACGTTGTGGGTTTTGTTCCTCACGTAACAAAAAGTGCAAGAGGTAATGACGGAGAATTTATTACTTTCACAATTGAGGCTGATGTTCCTGCAACTATAAAGGATATGGGCAACTTCCTCTTTACTGACCTTGCTGCTTTCTGGGGTTATCCCAACGATGCAGGTTATTTGTATATTGAAAATTCACCTCAGGATATGGTTATAACGGCAACAACTGAAAGCGGGCGCACTGTCACTTTTACTCCTTATAAAGAGGGAGGACCTGTGGAAAACACCTATATTCTTGTTGCACCCGCCGAAGGTAACCAGATGCACAGCTTCGTTGTTTATTTCAATACGGCAGATGCTGATGAGGCTTCTTCAAAATGGATACTTGATGAAAACGCAAAGCTTACAGTTACTTATAAAATTCCATTTGACGCTAAAACAGGTACTGAATGGGAGGGTGAACTTACAGGCAAGGATACCGTTGAGGACGTGCTTCTTGATGAACATAAGCTAGCAAATGAAGTGTACTTTGACTACACAAGCATTACCAAGACTACAGCCTCAACTACCTACGAATATTCACCGAGAATAACAAAAAAATCATCGGTTCACGAAGACGGAACCATAGACTACACAGTTTTGTTCAACAATACAGTTCCCGGTTCAGGTGGTAATGAGGGATATATCAACGGCAGTGTACAGAATCTGTGGTTTAACGATACTTTTGATGAAAGACTTCACTATGTTGATAATTCACTTGTTGTAACAGTTTATTCACCCTGGAATAAAGACCTGTGGGTTTGTAAATATCAGTACACAGGTGCTGTCACAGGAAATACCATCAGAGCAAATGC
>JAZRNJ010000226.1:0-4576 GCA_045648125.1 Acutalibacteraceae bacterium | reverse complement strand
CAATCATTTACGGTTCGGACGTTCTTTCAAAGGGCAAGTATGATGCTTGCTATGATAAGTCCCTCCGTATCCGCCGTGTTGTGACAGATAAGGTTAAAGCAGTGCTTGCTTCTTATGATGCACTTCTTGCACCTGCTTGCTCACAGTCTGAGTACAAGGCTTACGATGTTCTTGATACATTCGAGAAAGTATTTGCAGAGAGTGTATTCACTGCAATTCCGAGCATCACAGGTATGCCTGCAATGGCAACAAAGGGTGTTCAGCTTATCGCAGATTCATACAAAGACAGTGTTCTTCTGAGCATTGCAAACAGTGTTGAAGGATTGGAGGCATAACGATGAAATACGAACTTGTTATAGGTCTTGAAACTCACGTTGAGCTTTCAACAGATTCAAAGCTTTTCTGCTCCTGCGGCGGTCATTCCAGCCCGAAAGAGCCCAATGATTGCGTTTGTCCCGCTTGCTGCGGTATGCCCGGTATGCTTCCCGTAACCAACAAACACGCAATCGAACTTGCAGTTAAAGCAGGCTTTATGCTCAACTGTAAAATCAATCAGTATACAACTTTTGATAAAAAGAGTTATTATTATCCCGACCTTCCTGCTGCTTACCAGATTACACAGTGGTTCCATCCTGTATGTGTAGACGGTTCAGTTGAAATCGGTGACAGAACAATCGGCATCAAGCAGATTCACGTTGAAGAAGACGCAGGTAAACTTGTTCATGACGATGCAACAAACACTTCATTTGTTGACTATAACCGTACAAGTGTTCCTCTTATTGAAATTGTAAGCCGTCCTGACTTCCGTAGTTCAGACGAAGTAATTGCTTATCTGAAGAAACTTAAATCAAGTCTTCAGTTTGCAGGAATTTCTGAATGTGAAGAAGGCGCAATGAGATGTGACGTTAACATTTCGGTACGTCCTGAAGGTTCAGATGAACTTGGTGTACGTTCAGAAATCAAGAACATGAGTTCACTCTCAGAAATCAAAGATGCAATTGAATTTGAAAAGGTTCGTCATGTTGACGCTATTGAACGTCACACAGAAATGCTTGTTCAGGAAACACGCCGTTGGGACGATGTGAAGAGAAGAACATTCCCCATGAGAAGTAAGGAAACTGCAGCAGACTACCGTTATTTCCCTGATCCCAACCTTATGCCTGTCATTATTGATGATGAATGGCTGGCAGAAATCAGAGCAAGTATGCCTGCAACAGCAGAAGAAAAAGGCAGAGTATATGAAGAAATGGGTATTGCAGCAAAAGAAGCAGCAGTTCTTGCTTCTGACCGTAAACTTTGCGAAGTATTTGATTTTGTTGTGGCTGAGGGCAGAAATCCCAAGACTGTTGCAAGCTGGATTCTTACAGAATGCATGGGTAACATGAAGAGACTTGAACTCTTCAGCCTTGATATTGCACCTGAGAAACTTGCAAGAATTATTGAACTTGTTGAATCAAACGAAATTACACGTGCTGCAGGTAAGAAAATTCTTTCAGCAGTGTTTGAAAAAGATGTTGACGTTGATAAGTTCTGTAAAGAAAACGGACTCAATGCAAAGGTTGACGAGGGCATGATTCTGTCAATTGTTGAAAAAGTTATTGCAGAAAACGATAAAGCAGTGGCTGACTACAAGAGTGGTAAAACAAAGGCTATGCAGTCTCTGTTCGGTCTTGTTATGAAAGAACTCAGAGGTACAGGCGACCCTGCAACTATCCGAACTCTTCTTGAAGAAAAACTTAATGCATAACACTAAAAGGTCGGTACAATGTACCGGCCTTTTTTATTGTTTTTTCTGAAAATTCTTGATTTCATTGTTGTTAAATGGTATATTTTTATTACATACAAATATTTACAAAAGAGGTGCTTTTTATGAAAAAATTAATAGCAGTATTCTTGTGCATGGTAATGGTCGTTTGTTCTTTCAGTTTTGTTGTTTCTGCTGAGAACGAAAAACAGTTTTACCTTGTTTTAGGCGACTCAATTGCGTATGGTTCAGGTATAGCTAATGCGAAAGAATCGTGTTACGGAAAAATTGTTGCAGATACAAATGATTATGAATATGCAAATTTCGCAATTCCCGGACATACAACAACTAACCTTATAAACAGACTGTCGGAAGAAGAAGTAATCGAGGCAGTTAAGAAAGCAGATATTATCAGTATTTCAATCGGTGGTAATGATTTTCTTATGAGTAATCTTATAAGTCTTATGTTTGATTCGATAGTAAGAAACGACCATGCTCAGTTTGATAGAATTGCAGAAAGTTTTTATGAAAACTTCAGCGAAATCATCGACATAATCAATGAACATAATGAAGATGCAGTTATTCTTATGCAGACTCTTTATAATCCACAGTCAGGATATCTTCGCCAGCCTTATCAGGAAGGTGCTGACAGACTTAACGCCGCAATTGTACGTTATAACGAAGAACATCCCGGAGAAATTGTGATTGTGGATGTGGGTGCAGCACTTGGTGACTCTCCTGAAAATTTTGCAGGAGATGATATTCATCCCAGTGTAAAAGGAAATGAAATAATAGCAAAAGTTATTCTTGAAAAACTTTATGAGATTAAACTTGGTAAAACAACAGAACCTGTTATAAATGTCAAAGGTCAGGATGTTCAGATACCTGAAATGTTTACGGCATTTTTCAATGTATACGGAACGATTTTTCACGTTATTTCAGTAATTTATAATTTCTTTACAGGTATATTTGCAGGAGCATAAAACAAGAGGTGAGAGTATGCTTTTTGAAAAGAAAGTTATAAAAATATATGAAAACATGATGTTCTCAAGATGTGATGACAACGGAAATGTTTTTTATTTTTCGAGTGAAGATTTTCCGGGTCTCAGAAAAGAACCGTTTTCGTTTAAATCATCAAAAGGTCATGAACTCAAGGGATATTTTTATTCCTATCCCGATGCAAAGAAAAACAGACTTGTGATTTTTGAACACGGTATGGGTGGTGGCCACAGGTCATATATGAAAGAAATTGAAAAGCTTTGTATGAACGGATACATTGTTCTTGCCTATGACCATACAGGTTGTATGGAATCAGGTGGTGAAAATACAGGAGGACTCGGTCAGTCTCTTTGCGACCTTAACGATTTGCTCAATACTCTGAAAAAAGATGAAATATACAGAGGTTATGATGTTTCGGTTATTGGACACAGTTGGGGCGGATTTTCCACAATGAATATATCATCACTTCATCCTGAAATTTCTCATATTGTTGTAATATCAGGCTTTGTTTCGGTTGAAAAGATGATAAATTCATTTTTCTCAGGTCCTCTTAGGCCTTACAGAAAGTGTATTATGAAAATTGAAAATGAATCAAACCCTGATTTTGTAAATTATTACGGCGTTGATGCTTTGAGAAAAGCAGATTCAAAGGTACTTCTTATTTATTCCGATAACGATAACCTTTGCAAAAAGGAAGTTCATTTTGATGAACTGAAAAAAGAACTTTCAGGTAAAAGTAACATAGAATTTATCCTTGAAAAAAACAAAGGTCACAATCCTAATTTTACGGAAGAAGCAGTAAAATACAAGGATGAATTTTTCGGTATTCTCACAAGGAAAACAAAGAAAAAACAACTTGAAACAAAAGAAGAAAAAGAAAATTTTAAAAAATCTTTTGACTGGCATAAAATGACAGAACAGGATGAAAAAGTCTGGAAAGAAATTTTAACTTTTCTTGAAAACTGAAAAAGTTTTTGGTGTTGAAATCTTCTGCATGGTAATGTATAATTATATCAGTGTATTTCGGAGGCGTTTTTATGGCAGAAAAAAATTACGGTAAATTAGTCAAATTTTTGCAGATTGCAGCAGGAGTTCTTATGCTTGCAATGGTTGTAGTGTGCATTATTCTTATTCAGAAATATAATATCAAAGTTTCAAACATACCTGAACTGAGCAAAATGATTACAGGTGGTACTCTTACAATTTCTCTTTTTGTTATTGTTTTTTCAGTAGTGAAATCATTTGCTCTTGTTTTTCCTCCCGCTGTTGTTTTTTCAATCTGCGGTTATATGCTCCCTAACTATTGGATAGGCTTACTTGTTAACATTATTTCAGTTTTTCTCAGTCTTTCAATTCCTTATTTTCTTGGTAAATTTACAGGTGCAGGAATGGTCGATACACTTAAAAAGAAGTTTAAAGCTGTTAAGAAAATTGATGACTTTGCAGGTGCAAACGAAACTCAGACAGCATTTGTTGTGAAACTTTCAGGTCTTCTTCCCGGTGACCTTTCAAGCCTTCTTTTCGGTGCAATGGGTACATCTTACAAAAGTTTCATGATAGGTGCGACTCTCGGTATGATTCCTCTCTGTGCTGTTTATACAGGCTTTGGTTGTGCTTTGAGAAGCGTAGGTGAAAAACCCTGGCTTACAGCAATTCCCGTTGTAACAATTATTGTTTTTGTTCTTATTTCAAGTCTTATTACAAAGAAAATGATTGAGAAGAACAAGACAGAAAAGAAATAAAAACTATTTTGCGAGGTAATAAAATATGGCAAAGATTATAGGACAGTCAATTTCAAATCTTCCGTGGGAAGAAAAGCCCGAAGGATATAAA
>JAZRNJ010000225.1:0-3254 GCA_045648125.1 Acutalibacteraceae bacterium | reverse complement strand
AAGATTCCATTCTTCATCTGCTTTAATCAACGGAACATTATATTGGAAAGCAATGTTGTTGATTTTTGCAGTCACGGCATCGTCTGCGTGGGGGAAAATCATATAACAGAATGAGTGTTTACCAATGTCAGATGTAACATCCGGTCTGATTGTTGCACGAAGAAGCGAAAGAGAAATTCTGTTTTTCTCAAACCCTGCCCCATACTTTGAATCGTTTATAATTGCTATACCGCCGTCTGTTTCTGAAAGGTCACACCATTTGTGATGGCAGGTTTCAAAACGTGCTTGTTGCCATGTTGTGTTGCGATGAGTTTCTCTTTCAATGAAACCTGCAGATGTGTCACAGAGGACTTTTCTTGACAACACCGCACATTCAAATTCAGCTTTTGCAAGTTTATGTTTTTCATTCCAGTCAACTATATTTTCAATTTCGATTCCACGGGATTGACGGAAAACTCTGATACGCATTTCCCATGTTGATTTTTCAGTCCCGAGTACGCATCTGAAAGTTGCACACTCGCCATCTTTTTCAAAGAGTGTAAGTGGCTCTTTTACTGTGATTTCTGTTTTTTTCTCACGGTAGTTGGGGAGAATATCCCATGCGTCATAATTGCCCGGGGTATCAGAGAAAAGTTTCAGTTTGTTAAACTCACCCTCAACCCACTGACGCTGAAGCTCCCTATCATAAAGCGATGCAATTGAGCCGTCAGGATTGAATATGATTGAATAAAAAGGAGTTTCCACTGTATCACTGACACTGAGCCATTCTTTATCGTATTTCACAGAACGCAGTTTTTTGCCCGACATGGGTGAAAGGTTCGGAATGAGCCAATTTCCTTTTTCGCCGTATCGTGTGGAAGTACCTTTTTTGTTAGGAACAAAGGTAAGTGCATCTCTTTTAAAGTTGAGAGTGTTGAAATATTTTGTGCCTGTGCCGATGATTGTATCAAGTTCTTTTTCAATTTCGGCATAATCTGCCATCGCATCCTCAAAAACAGGATGAATATGAGAGCCGGGAAGAATATCGTGGAACTGATTTATAAGTAATTTTTTATAAAGATCAGTTAATTTATCCCTGTTATTTTCATTCCTCATAATTGAGAGGATTTCTGCATTTCTGAATTTATATTCAAGACGTCTGTTCAGTTTTTTTATGTCTGACTTTGTGGTAAATGTGCCTCTGTGCATTTCAAGATAGAGTTCACCATCCCATGTTTCAAGGTTTTCGTTGTTTTTCAGGTTTTTCTCTAAAAATTCTGCACCTGTCATATGTTCACACTTGGGCATGATCGAAAGTTTTTCAAAGCGATGCATCATTTCAATCATTTCTTCCGTACATCCTGAGCCACCATCACCATAGCCGAACATATTCAGTGTCTGTCCGCCATAATCTTTATCAATGTAGGCTTCCCAATTTTCCTGAATCTGCGAAGGCATATTCCATGTAATGAAATGTGTGGGTGGAACACAAGCCATAACTTCCGAGCCGTCAATACCTTTCCAGAGGAAATTATTATGAGGAAATCTGTTTGTATCATTCCATGTTGACATCTTGTTTGAAACGAAGTAGTCAACACCGCTTTTTTTGAGAATCTGTGGCAGAATCCATGAGTTGCCAAAAACATCGGGAAGCCATGCGTTGTTCACGGTTTTACCGAACATTCTTTTATAGGTCTGCTGACCGTAAAGACACTGGCGGATAAGTGATTCTGCAGAGGGTACATTACAGTCAGGTTCAACGTACATCGCTCCCACAGGTTCAAACTGTCCGTTTGCAACTTTTTCCTTCAACTCTTCAAAAACATCGGGATAATACTTTTCAAGAGTTTCATAAACATAAGGCTGAGTGTCAGCATATCTGAATTCCGGATATTTATCCATAAGACGAAGCTGAATGAGTACAGTGCGTAAATTCTTCTGAACTGCATGGATTCTTCTCCAATAATATGCAACATCAAGATGTGAGTGAGCAACAAGAGCCACATCTCCTGTGCCTTTATAGGTATCGTTTGCATAAATTACATCTTCAATATATTTTTTTGCATCTTCAACACCTTTTAATGCTTCATCATCAAAGTCGATGAAGTTCATGGCATTGTTTAATTCTCTGTTCAGAAATGTTCTGTAATCCTCGTTAAAAAGTTCAGATTTTGCAATATCAAGAAGAATTTCAAAATCCCACACAAGGTCCTGGACATCATGGTTAATGGTGCAGAGATATGCACCTTCGAAAATCTGACGGCATCCTCTGACGGAAAGTGATTCCGGGTTTCGCTCGTCGTCAGGCTTTGAACGGTTATAGCCCATCATTTCAAAATGAAGAGTTTCATTTTCATTTATGTAAGGAGAAATCAGCATTCTCTCACGGTTCGGATCTACACCGCCAACATATTTACCATTTATCTGAACACAGATTTCCGCTGCGGTTTTCAGTGAAAACCAGATTTCTTTTCCCTTTAAATGCTGAGGAATTTCCACATCAGCCCTGATAAACGCAGTGCCGTCAGGGGTGAAATACATATCGCCTTTCCTTAAAGGACGATAGTTTTCGTTGTAATATTCAAAATTCATTTCGCTCAATTGACGTGCATCACGTATGCTTAAATTTTCAATTTCCCATTTAGAGGAATAAATATGTCTTTTAAGCCAACCGAAACGCAGATCTGTCCATTCTTCGGGGCGCATTGAGCGTCTGACAACTTTAATATGAGCCATACATTTACCTCCTTATGTGTCCTGAAAATAAGGTTTTTTTCTGATGGCAATGACTTTCACTTTTTTGTCAAGGTCATTTTTAATCTGTTCTTCAATCCACTCTGTGCAACGGTGAAGAATAAGGCACTTTGAACATTCACCTCTGAAAATCACTGTCAGGTTTCCGTTTTCGCAGGAAACAAACTCTATCCAACCGCCATCACCCTGAAGTTTCGGCTGAAGAACTGTTTCCACATAATTCTGTATATTTATAACAATCATCCTTTCAGTTATTATATTTTTGATTATATCATATTTAAAAGGCTAATACAATATAAGAGATGAGTGGAAAAAGGCATCACACGACTTTTCCGAAGGATACGGTAAAAAACCGGATGCTTTCTGGGATATGATAAACCGTGACTGCCAATACAATTATGTAATAGTAAAAGGTAGTAATACTGTTGCAAAAGAATTAGAAGGTTCTGTTGAAAAAATGCGCAAAATAATGGAAAGAAACAAACAATACTGGAAAGACAGATGTCCTTTTGACTACGAGT
>JAZRNJ010000224.1:0-7917 GCA_045648125.1 Acutalibacteraceae bacterium | reverse complement strand
ATGCCGTAGATTTCATAAATAAAACCCTGTCGGCTCCTTCGATTATTCTCCGGGATAACGGACAGGGTTAAATTTATCCCCACCGATATTCTTCGCATACGCTCAAGAATGACGCGGTGGGGATTTTATAACATCTGACGGGATTTTATTTTTATTTATCAGGTTTCATCTTCGATAAAACCGTAATATTTGCCAAGCCAATATGCGGTGGTGTAAACATAACAGCTTTCAATCAGACGCGTACCGTTTGCAACATCTTCATCAAGGAAATCATATGGGTTACGGTCATATTTTGTGATTGAACGTTCATCCGGCATAAGAAGTTTTGAAGTTTCTTTTTTACCACCAAGAAGCTTGATACATTTTACATCCTGACGGTTTGTAACATTAACACTTGCTGCAAGATTTGAAACATTCTGTCTTCTGAACCAATCAGCAAGCATATCTGTGTCAATTTTGTCTTCAGGACAACTCAGCATAAACGGAAAATCATAAACAGGGTTATGCTCTCTCCTGAGCGTATCATTCCAACTACGCAGACCGTTTCTGTATGTTTCTTTGAGTTTTTCATCCTCTTCAAGTGCTGTAAGAAGCCAGAAAGCTCCCGTGGCTACAATATGGTCGCCATACATTATTCCTTCAACAGGCTTTCTGTGACACAACACAGAAAATTTTTTAAGACGTTTTTCATGGAGTGTGGAAAGCTCTGCATAGTTATTTTCCCTTACAAGTCGGTTATAGCTTTCTTCCCACTCACCTTTTTCATCTGTTATTGCCATAACAACCTTATGATACATAAGGAGTTCTGCAGTTTTAAGCGGTGCATCTGCCCAACCGATTCCGAATCTGAAATGCTTTTTGTCCCATCTGCCCCATTTTGTGGGTTTGCCGAAACACTCCATCAGTCTGTTTCCGTTTTTGATGATATGACGGAGTGTGTTTTTTGCAGACGTTTTTATAATTTCATCAAGTTCAGGGTCTTCTTCACCGAGAATAAGATGTGCAAAATACATCAGCATATAATGAGGTGTGATTTCATCACTGCTTGTGTCACCTTTATAGACGATGCCCTCAATTGTATGCCCCTCATCTTCATAAAGATGGGCAAGTCTTTCAGGAACACAATCTACAGCAGGAATCACACGACCGGCATATCTTTTCCTTTTTGAATCGGTAGTAGACAGACATACGGCTTTTCCATTTTCAATACGATAAAATAAGCCGTCATCGGGTACAGGCTCATCGGGTGTGAGAAATGTTCTTGCAACAAAGCCGTTATCACGGCAGGAAATATACATAAGAAGCTGACATGCTTCCGTCGCACGGACAGCGCTTTCTTTCGCTTCAACACTCAAGGGATGCTCTTTGCCGTATTTTTCTCTGTAAAAGGCATATTTAAAAAGTTCTCCCATTGCAAAGGCTGCCGTAAATGCACCTGAGTTATCAGAATGACCGTAAGGCACACGGGATTCGTGGTCACGGTCTTTTGTAAGGTAACGCTGTGTGACAAGGCCGTGTCTGTCTATGTATCTGTGAGTTTCCTCTGTAAGCCTTCTTGCTTTTTCTTCTGCAGTAATTTTTACAAGCCTTATGTGCGACACTGCAGTTTCAGTCAGTACCCACACGCTTTCTTCGCTTGTGTCGGGAGCATAAATTGACAGAACCTTATTATCTGCAAGATGCCTTTGAGCTGAAAAAAGCATAACTCTGTCAGCCTCATATTCTGACTCAGGTGAATACCGTGTCAACCCGTTATCTGCACCAATCCACAAAGCCTTGTCAGTTTTTGCATAACAGGTGTAACTTTCTTTCTTTGACGGCAATTCTTCACAGATAGATGCAAGTTCATCAGGCAAACCTTTTTCCGTATTTTCAAACAAAAACTTTGGAACGGCAGAGTCAGTTTTTTCATAAATTCTGATTTCTCTTGCGAGAACATAAGGCAGTTTTACAATTTTCATAGTCTCATTCCTTATTATTTCTTATAGGGCATTTAAAAGCCTCATAATTCTTTGACCTTTTTTAAAATTTCTGTGTCTGCTGTGCAGAAGTCGTACGCATCAATGTCTTGGGGGTTTATCCATCTCATATCAACGTGTTCAAGGAGTTTGGGTGTACCCTCAGTAATTTCTGCATGAAAGATTGTTATACGGTAGGTTTCGTCAGGATATGCATGAATAACATCCATAATTTTTTCGCCCACAGAAACTGTCACATCAAGTTCTTCCCTGCATTCTCTTATAAGGGTTTCTTCCAGAGTTTCACCGTCTTCCCTTTTACCTCCTACAAACTCCCATTTAAGTGCATTACCCTTATGAGGGGGTCTCTGACAGATAAGAACTTTACCATCTTTCATAATAACTGCTGTTGCCACATCTCTCATAACTCCACCTCAATTTCTTTAAACATTTCAATTGAATTTTCTGTAATTCTGCAATTCATCGCAATAATATTCACGCCTGATTTTTTTGCTTCTCTCAACGCATCACCGAATGCTTTATGAGTTATATCGTTAGGTCTGAAAAGAAAAACATCTTCCATCTGAATCACAAAAAGAATATACGCTTTATAACCCTGTGATGTGAGAGTGCAAAGTTCTTTTATATGCTTTATTCCCCTTTCTGTGGGAGCATCAGGAAACATTGCAACACCATCATTTTCAAGTGTTACACCTTTGACTTCAAGAAAAATCTTTTCATTTTCATATTCGATATAAAAATCAAAACGCGATTTTCCGTGGGTTACTTCCCTTCTGATAACTGCTTTTTCCGAGAAAATTTTTCCCTTTTTCAGATATTCCTCTGCAACATCGTTAGGGATTTGCGAGTCCATGTTGATAAATTTTTCACCTTTTCTGACGGCAATTAAATCGTATTTCGTTTTCCTATTGGGATTTGATGAAAGTGAAAGAAATACCTCTGCTCTGTCTGTAAGGAGTTCGCGGCATCTGCCTGTGTTTTTCACATGCACCGTTTCTTCTTTACCGTCAATGAGAACCTTTGCTATAAATCTGTTAGGTCTTGACAGAAATTCACCTTTTACAATTTTTTCGTATTTCATTATTTTCACCTCTCAAGTAACTACTCAAGTATTTTATCATAAATAATTTTGTGGTACAATAGTGACGAAAGAAAAGTTTTTCCGTGTATTAGTGTGAAAGGCCTTTTTTTAAAATTCAGGCAGGAGGGTATAAAATGAAAGACAGAGAAATCGTCGCTTTGTATCTTGAAAGAAACGAAGATGCAATTGAAGCAAGTGAAAATAAATACGGAAAATATTGCTTTTTCATCGCTCACAATATTCTCGGAAACACTGAAGATTCGGAAGAATGTGTAAATGATACATATATGAAAGCTTGGAATTCCATACCACCCCATAAACCTGAAAAACTGTCAACTTTTCTCGGTAAAATCACAAGAAATCTTGCTTTAGATATTCTTGAGAAAAAATCTGCTAAAAAGAGAGGAAACAATATTCTTTCTCTTGTTCTTGAGGAATTGCACGAGTGCATCCCCTCACCTGTATCAGCAGAAAATGCAGTTGATAAACTGCAATTGATTGAAAATCTCAACTGTTTTCTGAAAACTTTATCCGTTGAAAACAGGAAAATTTTTCTGCAAAGATACTGGTATATGATGCCGGTAAAAGAAATTGCAAAAGAAAATGATTTTACAGAAAGCAAGGTTAAAATGAGTCTTATGAGAACAAGAGAAAGCTTAAGAATATTTTTAGAAAAAGAAGGTGTTCAGATATGAAAGAAAAAAAGTTACTTGATGCTTTAAATGAAATTGAAGATGAATTTATAAACGAAGCAAAGCCTGAAACAAAGAAAAAAAGAAAGATTTTAAATTTTAAGTGGATTACTGCTGCGGCTTGTTTTATAATTCTTGTTTGTATTGCAGTTCCTTTAAGTAAAGCAATACCGTCACAGTTTATCTCCGAAGAAGATACAACCGTAAAAGCCGAAGAAAAAAATACAACTGCAACAAAAGAAGGAATTACAGAAACAGCAGAAGAAATTCTTTCAAATGAAGAAAATACAATAGGAAATTTTCCTGAAATCGGAAATCAGGTTGAAGCAACAGTAGTGGAAGGTATTTGCAAACCCCTTGAAAAAGATTACTGGAAAAAGTTGGATGTAAACCAACAATATTCGTATATAAAATTTGAGAAAAGCACATACGAAAACACTAACACGGATATAACAAGTTTGCTTTTAGGTGAAAAAGTTGCTGACACAATTGCAAAAGGTACAGACCTGTACAACCAGAAAACCTACACAAAGGATGCAGAAATTTTTTCTGTGAAAACAATTGACAACGATTGTGCAGTTGCAGTTAAATTCAAGGGAAACAGTAAATATTTCGTCTATACAAATCCCAATTGTAAATTCAGAACTCTTGGTGAAATTATTGAAAAACTCAGTCTTGAAGAAAACATCGCAATATCAAAATCATTGTATAATCTTGATGACAATCCTGATTACTCCGCAATAAAATACAAGCCTATTGAAAAAAATGCGGTTTTTGAAAAACTCCTTGACAACAGACAGTTGCCTGTTCTTGAAGAGCAATATGTAGTTTCGACTTCAAACTTTGTAGTTCATTTTACAATTGACCCCATATATCCGGCTTACAAAATCACAGACTGTTGCTTTATAATTGACCCTGCAGGATACCTTACAGTACGTGTTCTGAACAGAGATTATTATTTCTTTATCGGTGAAAAGAAAGCAAATGATTTCATTGATTATATTGTTATGAATTATGAGGGTAAGAGGCTTGTTGCAACTACAGAACAACCCATTGTTTACAATGGTGCAATACAAAACTTTTCTGTTACAGAGTGTACATCTCAATAAAAGCAACAAAAAAAACACATAAATTATAAATTATCAATGTACTAAACAGCCTCCCCTGTGTAAGGGGAGGTGTTTTGTTGAAAACAAAACGGAGGGGTTGTAAAATGTTGCTTTGTTAAACAATCCCTCAGTCATTTTGCTTCGCAAAAAGACAGCTCCCTTTACACAAGGGAGCCGATAGGATTTTTTACATTTCAAATGTACCGCTGTATCTGACGGGCAGATAGAGGCTTTCCTCTTTGCCACCGTTTTTAAGATATAATTCGTACATTTCTTTTTTATATTCGTCTGTGTAGTCATAGCCCCACATACGTTTGATTTTTCCGAAATCTTCAAAGGTTTCATCAGGCAGAGTTGTGACTGTTCCTTTTTTATAGGGAAGAGGTACAACGATTGTTCCGTTTGATGAAACGTAGTATTCATCTGCAAGGTCAATTGCAACCTTATTTGCAGGAACTTTGGGCATTGCCTCATCAAACTTAATCTGTGTTATGGGGAACAATGCAAGTTTACCTTTAAGAAGTTCATAGCAATCTGAAAGCAGACCTCTGTGACCGTGGTGTGAAATCTGCACAACGTCACATTCAAGTTTTTCACCGAAACGTTCAACTAAAATTTTACTTTCAAGACCTGATGCATCACCGGGAATGAAAACTCTGCATCCGTCAATTGTCATCATTACAACAAGAGATGAATCGTTATATTCCTTTATAGTTTCGGGATAAACATCTTCGTGTGTGCAGAGAACATCAAAACATGCGTCTCTCACAAAAAATCTCTGTCCGCTGTGGAGTTTCACTTTTCTGATATCGGTGCATCTTTCAAGCATTCCGAAAAACTTTTCAGCAAGTCCTTTTTCTTCAACACCCCATTCATCTGACGCATAATCATTTGAAACAAGGTTTGAATAAATGGCTTCAATCACCACGTCGTGACGGTTATATCTGAGAAAATCAAAAAGCTTTGAAATGTGGTCAGAGTGAGCATGAGTAACAAGCCATCCGCTGACAACAACTTTTTCACCCTCAGGTGTTCTTTCACGCATAAAATTGTAAATTCTGTCGTTATCGTTAAACTGCAGATAATGTCCGCTGTCTACAAGGAAGAAACTTCCGTCTGAAAGCTGAGTGATAAGACACATTCCGCAGTCAATATATGTATGGTCATTTTCAAAAACATAGAAACAAGGGTTTATTTTTCTTTCAGTTTCTTTCTTTTCAAAATCAGGAAAACGTCCCTCATCTGCTACTGCCAGACGAAGTGTTTTATCGCAGGATGTGAAGTATGCACTTAAATCTTTTTCACCTTTAAGGGCAGTATAGAGGTTATCTGAAAATACATTTTCACTGAGAATTTTATAACCCTTTTCTGTGAGAGATGAAATGTAATTTCTGTATTCTTCCTCACTTACATTTCTATAAAGATACATCTCGCAGTTTTCACGGCAATCGTAAACCTTTTCATCTGTGTTTTCACGGAATTTAAAATCCATTTACGTTTCCTCCTGAATTTCTTCCTCAATAACTCTGACAATTTTACGTATTTCCGTTCTGTCATAAAGTTTCCTGAATCTCACATTAACCTGATATTTCACATCACAATCAGGGCAATAATACTGTGCTCTGAAATACTGATTTGAATATTTCCACTTTGTAAGCGCTTCGCAGGGTTTACCACAACCTTCGCAAGTGCAGTTAAGGTGAGTTTTATCCACAAGAGGATTTTTGAGCGAACTGATAACCTTATTTTTGAAAATAATTCTCGAATAAAAATCTTCGTTACATTTTTTTATATATTCATTGATAACTGTATCTTCTCTGATTACAGCAAAGCATTTTGCAGTAATTTTACTGTCATCAAGTGCTCTGTGCAGAGAATAACCATCATCACTTATTCCTACCATTTCCGCTGCTGATGACAAACCTATCTGCTGAGATTTTGACGTACCTTTAAGACGTTGGAAATATCTCTGCAGGTCCATATAATTGTCAAGGAACGGTATTGTATCGCCACAACCGAAATATTTGCAGTTATCAATAAGCACACGGACATCACCGTCACCCCATGTCATAATGACGCTTTCCTCTTTACCTATCCACTTTTTGAAGTTTGAAACGGCCTGAGGAAAAAGAACGCCCGTTTTGATTTCATCATTTGTGATATGGGTAAGTTCTTTTGTATTGGCACGGAGTTTTTTGCCTACCTGAGTGTTTATAAGGCAGGTGAACTCGTCGTAAATGTTGCCCTTTTCATCAACCTTTACTGCACCGAACTCTATTATTTCATTGAAAAAACCGTGAATTTTTTTGCCGTAAACGTTGTTCCATTCAAGGTCAAGAGCAATAAACTGCATAACTTTAACTTCCTAACTTTATAACATATTGATAAGTGCATTTTTGTAAGTTTCATTCGCCATTGCAAATGCGTAGTTAATCATAAGCACTTCGCCTATAGACTGACTTTCCACGAAAGAAGAAAGGTGGAAATTTGTTTTTCTCGGGTCAACAACATAAACTTCCTCATAGTTATCGCAGAGGAAAGGCACAAGCGCATTGCCGTAAGACTCTTTGATAACGAGGATTTTTTTGCCGTTTTTGTTGCTTGTGACAATCTTTTCAAGTGGCTGGTCACCACCGATAAAAGCAAGATATTTGTTGTCAGAATTAACAGCACGTGAAACCACAAACACTTTCTGTCCGTTTATCATTCTGCTGTCAGAATAAACTTTTGCATCAACATCAACGCGTGTTTTAAAATATTCCACATAATCAGGATTCTTTTTCAGAACATCTGCGTTTGATGCTTTGTAAAGACTTCCTACAAAGCCTTCAATTCTGCCTGTTTCAAGTTCATCTATGGGCACAGGTTCATTTCCCGAAACTTCACAGAAAGCAAGGTAGCCCAGATATGCGCCACTTGCAGTCCAATGATGGTCTGTTCTGAAATAGATATATTCCTTTGTTCCTTTTTCAAGACCTGAATAAGCATCTATTGTCACAATATTTTTATTCATCTGAGAATAAGATGACTTGATGATATTTTTCTGTGAATGAATA
>JAZRNJ010000223.1:0-3751 GCA_045648125.1 Acutalibacteraceae bacterium | reverse complement strand
ATTAAAGATATTGAGAAACAAATCAAATATCCGAATTCAGCGAAAGATGCACAAGGACGTCTTCTCTGTGGCGCGGGTGTTGGTATTACTGCAGATGCTCTCGACCGTGTGGATGCACTTGTGAAAGCAAAAGTTGACGTGGTTGTTATGGATTCTGCACACGGACATTCTGCAAATGTTATCCGTACTGTGAAGATGGTAAAAGAAAAATATCCAAATCTACCGGTTATCGCAGGTAACGTTGCAACTGCAGAAGCTACAAAAGCTCTTATTGATGCAGGTGCTGACTGCGTAAAAGTTGGTATCGGCCCCGGTTCTATCTGTACAACACGTGTTGTTGCAGGTATCGGTGTACCTCAGGTTACAGCAGTTTTCGATGCAGCAAACGAAGCATCAAAACACGGTATTCCCGTTATTGCTGATGGTGGTATCAAATATTCAGGTGAAATTGTTAAAGCTCTTGCTGCAGGTGCTAACACAGTTATGGTTGGTTCACTTGTTGCAGGTTGTGAAGAAGCTCCCGGTGAAAGAGAAATCTATCAGGGCAGACAGTTCAAAGTTTACCGTGGTATGGGCTCTCTTGCTTCAATGGCTAACGGTAGTAAAGACAGATACTTCCAGGAAGACAACAAGAAGTTCGTTCCTGAAGGAATTGAAGGTCGTGTGCCTTACAAAGGACCTCTTGCAGATACAGTTTATCAGATGATGGGCGGTCTTCGTTCAGGTATGGGTTACTGCGGATGCGCAACAATCGCAGAACTTCAGCAGAATGCTCAGTTCGTAAGAATCACAAACGCAGGTCTTATCGAAAGCCATCCTCACGATGTTCTTATTACTAAGGAAGCTCCTAACTACTCAGGTAATTTCTAAAATTTTAAAAAACACATTTGCCGCAGATAGTGGATTCTGCGGCAAATTTTTGTGAAAGGGAGGTTATATAAAATTGGAAAACACACTTCGTGAAAATAAAATGGGTGTTATGCCCGTAAATAAACTTTTAATTACAATGTCACTGCCCATGATAATTTCCATGCTCGTACAGGCACTTTACAACGTTGTTGACAGTATATTCGTTTCTTATATTTCCGAGAATGCTCTTACAGCGGTGAGCCTTGCTTTCCCTGCACAGAACCTGATGATTTCTTTTGCATCAGGTACGGCAGTAGGTGTTAACGCTCTTTTGTCAAAAAGTTTAGGCGAAAAGAACTTTGACAGAGCAAACAAAACAGCTGAAAACGGACTTTTCCTGATGCTCATTGAATATCTTCTTTTTCTCGCATTCGGTCTTTTCGGTGTAAAACTTTTTTATAATGTGCAGACAGATGTAACTGAAATTGCAGAACTGGGTTATTCATACATGTCAATTTGTTCCATATTCTCCTTTGGTGTTTTCGGACAGATTATGACAGAAAGACTTATGCAGTCCACAGGCAGAACCATTTACACAATGTTTACTCAGGGTGCAGGTGCAATCATCAACATTATTCTTGACCCCTTATTGATTTTCGGTTTAATCGGTTTCCCAAAAATGGGAATTGCAGGTGCTGCATGGGCAACGGTTATCGGTCAGATTTTTGCATTTATTCTTGCACTTATTCTCAATGCAAAATACAACAAGGATATTAAAATGTCTCTGAAAAAGTTCAGACCGGACGGAAAAATTATCGGTAGAATCTTCTCCGTAGGTGTGCCTTCTATTCTTATGATGGCAATCGGTTCCGTAATGAATTTCCTGTTCAACAAAATTCTCATTTCTTTTACGGAAACTGCAGTGGCGGTTTTCGGAGTTTATTTCAAACTTCAGAGTTTTATTTTCATGCCGATTTTCGGACTTAACAACGGAATTATTCCTATAATCGCTTATAACTATGGTGCTCAGAAACGAAAGCGAATGATGAAAGCAGTAAAATTGGGAATTATTTACGCTATATCATTTATGGCATTAGGGCTTGTTATCATGCAGTTGTTCCCTGAACAGCTTCTTTCAATTTTTAATGCTTCTGAGGAAATGGTGAGAATCGGTGTACCTGCATTGAGAACAATAAGTTACTGTTTCATTTTTGCCGGTTTTTGTATTGTAATCGGTTCAACATACCAGGCTTTGGGAAAGGGAACTCTTTCAATGTTTGTTTCAATTTCAAGACAGCTTCTTGTGCTTGTTCCTGCAGCGTATTTCCTTTCTCTTACAGGAGTGCTAGATAACGTGTGGTGGGCTTTCCCCATTGCAGAAATCATGTCAGTTATAGTAAGTACAATCTGTTTCCTTTATCTTTATAAAAAGATAATCTCTAAAATTCCTGAATAAAAAAGAACAAAAAAACAACGCTCATTTCTGTGAAGAAATGAGCGTTAATTTTATTTGGTTAAATCTTATTCTACTGTTACAGTACCATCTTCATCAACTGTGATTTTCATTCCGTCTTTAACATAAGCAAGGAATTCATCACCAAGGCAGTCAACTACGGGCATGGGAGAATCTGTCCACACTGCACCGAGAACTGCACCTGCTGCTGCAAGAGAGTCGATGTGTTCAGAGAAAAGCATACAAGCGGGGTTTCTCTCAAGAACCTTTGCACAGTAAAGAACCATGCCGCCTGTTGTTGAACCGATTGTCTGAGGAAGACAGAGTGCTGTACCTACCATGGGTTTTTCATAGAGGTCAGCGTTGTTCTGGTCACCACATTTAGCCTGTTTGTCACCAAACTGGAGAGCATTCTGGAAAGATGCAAGAGTGTTGAATCCGCCGTGGGAAACAAGTGCATCAGCTGTACATTTACCTGCTACAACAGGTCTGCCTTTAAACTGTTTCATCTTACTTTTTGCCTCCTTTTGTTGTTATAATTTCAAGAATTTCATCGCTTGTGTAATAGCGTGAAGTTGTGTATGTTCTCAATTTGTTTGAGTTTGTGATAACGGGCATTGATTTTGAAAGAGGATTGTTCATATACATCAAAGGACAGATGTAGCTGAGAATAACGCCTGTGTCTGCAAGTTTCTTTGCATAAGGAGTTTTGTTGAATTCATCAATAACTGCAGGAGCTGCTGTGAATACTGTAGGAACAGAAACTTTCTTGAGACCGCTCTTCTTAAGACCTGCAACCACATTGTCTGTCCATTCGATGAGCTGTGCATGTGAAAGATGAGGACAACCGATGAAGCAAAGCTTGGGTGTTGCATCCTTTTTCTTCCACATGATGGGATAACTTGCTTTAACTCTTTCAAGTTCAGCATCGTCAATAACGTAAACCTGTGCATTTTCAGCAATAAGGTTTGCGCGCATTTCAACTGCTGCGGGAGTAAGGTTTTCAATGTGATAGAGACCAACAGCACCGTTTGATGCAGTTGCTGCACCGAAGTCTTTAAGGTATGCTTTTGCATCACCATCAAGTTCTGTGCCGATCCACTTATCAAGACCTTTGACAAAGGGAACGTCTTCCATAACTTTCATACCGATTGCAGAACCGAGGATCTGTGCTTCAGGTTTCTTTGTTGTCTTAACTTCAACAATCCATGTTGCTTTTCTGCCTTCGTCTGTAACAAGACCGAAGTAAGGAACTTTACCGATAATAGAACCGAAGAGTTCGATAATACCTGAGTTACGGTTACATCTTGCACCAAGTACAGAGTTGGCATATACAACGGCACTGGATTCTGCCCAAGACAGAACATCACCTTTTTTAGGTTTATTTCCCACTTCGTCCATGTAGCAAGTACATGTAAAAGCATTTTTATCCATAAGACCAAGAGTTTC
>JAZRNJ010000222.1:0-6012 GCA_045648125.1 Acutalibacteraceae bacterium | reverse complement strand
ATTAATAAAAATATTTGGAGGTATCATTATGGCATTATTTAACTTTGGAAAGAAAAAGGAAGAAGAAAAGAAGGTTCCTGCCTGTGCTTGTAACTGCGGTTGTCCTGTGAGTGAAGCAGAAGAAATCACTAACGATTGTTGTGGAGACGCTAAAGACGGTATCTGTTGCGTCAAGGTGTTAGGTGCAGGTTGTTCTTCTTGTCATCAGCAATATGAAAATGCAAAAGAAGCTGTGAAAAATATGGGACTCAAAATCGAGGTCGAGTATATAACAGATATGGCAAAGGTTATGGAATACGGGGTTATAAGTATGCCGGCACTCGTTGTGAACGAAAAGGTTGTGACAATGGGCAAAGTGTTGAAGGCGATAGAAGTTGAAAAACTCCTGCAGAAATTGGAGGTCTGATATGAAGAAGAAGGTAGCCTTTATTTGCGTGCACAATTCCTGCCGAAGTCAGATTGCCGAGGCACTCGGTAAACACCTTGCCGGAGATAAATATGATTTCTATTCAGCCGGTATAGAAACCAAACCGCAGATTAACCAAGATGCAGTACGGCTGATGAAACAGCACTATGGCATTGATATGGAGCAGACACAGTATAGCAAGACTTTTGATGAAATTCCGTCTCCTGATGTTGTTATCTCAATGGGATGCGATGTCGGCTGTCCTTTCATAAGCAGAGCCTTTGATGATAATTGGGGATTATCCGATCCAACCGGACAAAGTGACGAAACGTTTCTTACTGTTATTAAGCAAATCCACAATATGGTTAAGAAATTGTAACTACAAATCATAGTCTAGCCTTTTAACGATTATCGGTAATTTAACGATAGGCAAGATAATTTTTCTGACTAATCAACTTAATAAACAATAAAAAGCGTTGCAAGAGGAAGTAACAAACTCCCAAATGCAACGCTTGTGCTTTTTATATAACTATATTGCTACGATTTTTACAGTAAAACAACGATACCACTACTGGCACAAATTGTATCAATAGCGGTATCTGATTTGGTTGCGGAGATAGGACTTGAACCTACGGCCTCCGGGTTATGAGCCCGACGAGCTACCAACTGCTCTACTCCGCGATATATAGTTTTTACGTGGCTTCCACTTGATATATTATACGCTAAAAATCTCAAAAAATCAACCCTTTTGAAAAAAATATTTCCTACGCCTTCATTTTGATGTAAATTGCACAGTTTATTTCCTTTTTATGCATTGACTTTGTTCAATTTAAATGCTAAAATAAATTTCAGAGGTCAGTTTCTGACTCGTTCTATCAAAGGAGAAATCAATATGAAAAAGCGTTTCACTTCAACATCACGTAAAATTATAGCACTTTTACTTGCCTTGCTTATGTTCAGTGCTATAAGTGTACCCACAATGGCAGCTGAAAATGTTGCTGCAAAGAAAAACTACATAATTGACAACCCTTACGAAGGTATTGATTGGGACAAATGGGACGATTATAAAACTCAGCTTCATTGTCACACAAATGCTTCTGACGGTTTCCTTACAATTGAAGAGTTCTGTGCAATGCACTATGCTGCAAACTTTGAAATTGTAGCACTTACAGACCACGGCACAACAAACCTTGGCTGGAACAAAGTGCCTGAGACAGTTCCTCTTATGAGACTTATCAAAAAAGAACGTACAAACATGGCTCCCATTGAGCCTATTCCTGAAGACGAATATCAGGCTTACCTGAACGGCACTCATGAAGAACGTTCATACACAGTTGAATATAACGAAGGAACAGAAGATGATTATATTCTCACAAGAACTACAGACAACGGTATGCTTGACGTTCCTTACGGAAACGAACTTAACATGGCAACTCCCGTTGCAGACTGCCATCTTACAGGATATTTTGCTCCTTACGGACAGGGTCTTGCAGGTGTTTACGGCGACTATGAAACTCCCTCAAAGGGTGTTAAAGAAGCTGGCGGTATTTCCTTCCTTTCACACGTAGGTGAATATGTTTACCCCGATAAGGACTCTGCTGACCATGTAGGCAAAAAAGTTGACGATTACTACGCAACTAAATTTGCAAGACTTTTCATGGATAACGCAGGTTCATCTCTCGGCACGGGTATCAACAGTGCAACAGACGCACACACACGTTGCGACAGAATCCTTTATGACCAGATTCTTCAGAAGACTATTCCCAATGGCGTTGTTCCGTGGGGCAATACTTTTGCAGACTCACATAACGAAACAGCAGTCAACGATGCTTACACAATGAGCTGGATGCCGGAACAGACACTTGAAGCATTCCGCACATGTCTTGAAAAAGGTCAGTTCTTCTCCGTTTCTCACTTTTCAAACGGTGTTGAACTCAACGGCATGGAAGAAATGCCCGGTTTTGTTGAGCAGGATGTTTACGATAACAAATGGTACTGGCTCGACAACACACCCCGTGTAACAAAAATCGACGTTGACCAGAAAAACGATACAATCACAGTTTACGGTGAAAATGCAAACATCATCACATGGGTTTCAGACGGAAATGTTATCAAAAGAGAAGAACTTAAAGGTGGTAAAGCAACACTCGACCTTCATAACGACGAACTTCTTGATACACCTTATCTCTATTTAAGATTCTACATATCAGGAGATAACGGAATATGCTATGCTAACCCCATGGTTCTCCATGTTGAAGGAGAAGAATTCGCCCCTGTGGAAGTAAACAAAGTTTATGACCTTCCCTGGTTCCTTCGCAGTCTTGTAACAGTTATTGATGCTGTTCTTTTCAGATGGAACCCCATTATCTGGATTTTCAAATATTTCGGTCTTGGCTATAACCCCGTAACATGGGACAGACTTACAAATCCTTTCTGATACAGACATTGACAAAGGCGTTGTGACCTTACGGTTACAACGCCTTTTATAATACCCTTAAATTTACAGAAAAACTTTAAAAACTACCTGCAATCAATCTTATCAGCAAATCATACCCTACGAAATATTCTCTCACAAGTGTTCCTGTAAAACCGTTTTCTGTTTTGCAACTCACTTTACCGATGTCATTAAAACCGAAATGGTCGGCTATCAGAGAGGCTCTGTGAATATGGTAATCTGAAGATAAAAACGCAACATCAACATCTTCAATATTTTCCCCTGAATGATTTTCAATGACGTCTTTTGCAAATTCAAAATTTTCAAAAGTTGTTGTTGATTTATCTTCAAGAATGATTCTGTCAGGATTTACGCCCTTATCAACAAGGATATTTCTCATTAACTCTGATTCGGAAATTATCTGTTCATCTGTTGTAATGCCCCCACATACAACAACAAAACATTCTGTGTTTTCTTCAAGGTACTCCACTGCCCTTTCAGTACGTTCAAGCATCAAGGGACTTGGTGTGTCTTTCCCCACAACCTGATTACCTAAAACCATCAGATAATCGCAATCATCGTTATAATTTGTTTTTGCATCTTTAATCACAAACGGCATATAAATACTTGCTGTTACAACAAAATAACCAATAACAACTGCGAGAATAACACTTAGTATTTTTATTGTTTTTTTCATAAAATCACTCCTTTGCTTTTGTAACTAAAAAACGGGAGGGCACAGAGACCCTCCCCTACGGACATATATATTTTATTTAAAGAAATTGTAAATTCCGATAACAAAAAGCGCAATAATCATTAAAGGCAGAACATAAGTCAGATAGCCACGCATCCAGTCCTGCACCTTTGCGCCTTTTTTGCCGATGTTTGCTTCTTTCTTGAATTTCTCCCATCCCCAACCTTTTTTCCATGTGCAGAAAAGAAGGAAAATAAGAGAACCGAGAGGAAGAAGAATATTTGAAACAAGGAAATCTTCAAGGTCCATAATTGTTGAGCCTTCACCGAAAGGTGCAAAACCTGAAAGAAGATTAAAGCCGAACACACAAGGAAGTGAAAGCACAAGCACTATAATACAGTTGATGAAGCATGATTTTTTTCTGCTCCAGCCAAACATATCACATGTACACGCAAGAATTCCTTCGAACACTGCAAACACAGTTGAAAGTGCTGCAAATGAAAGGAAAATAAAGAACAGACTTCCCCACAGTCTTCCCATAGGAATATTGTTGAAAATATTGGGAAGTGTGATAAAAATGAGGGGAGGTCCTGCACCTACTTCAACATCATAAGCTGTACATGCAGGGAAAATAATAAGACCTGAAACAAGTGCTACAAATGTATCAAGAAGTGCTATGTTGATACTTTCACCCATAAGTCTTCTGTCTTTATCAAGGTAACTGCCGAAAATCGCCATTGCACCCATACCGAGGCTGAGCGTAAAGAAAGCCTGATTCATAGCAGCTACAATAACGTTACCTACACCTGCAGCTTTCAGGTTTTCAATGCTTGGTTTAAGGTAAAATTCAAGGCCTTCTTTACCGCCATCCATAAACATACTGTTAACTGCAAGTACAACCATAATAGCAAGCAGAGCCAGCATCATGTATTTTGTAATTCTCTCAAGACCTTTCTGAAGTCCGAAAGAACAGACAAGGAAACCGACAATTACAACTAAAATCATATAAAATGCCATTGGTCCCGGATCTGCAAGCATATTTCCGAAATAATTTTCTACGCCTGCCGCATCAAGACCGACAAAATCACCTTTTGCAGTTGACACAAAATATCTTATCATCCAGCCTGCAACAGTTGTATAGAACATCATAAGCAAATAATTTCCCGTTACTGCTGCATAACCATGGGCATGCCATTTACTGCCCTGCGGTTCTAACTGCTGGTACATTCTTGCAGGACTTTTGCGACTTGCTCTACCCATTGAAAATTCCATTGTCATAATGGGCACACCCATGACAACAAGGAAGAAAAGGTAAATAAGCACAAAAATGCCACCACCGTACTGACCGACCATGTACGGAAATTT
The DNA here is from genome assembly GCA_045648125.1 of Acutalibacteraceae bacterium. GTDB lineage: Bacteria > Bacillota > Clostridia > Oscillospirales > Acutalibacteraceae > SIG575. Next base: position 1,113 of record JAZRNJ010000222.1, on the reverse strand, counting down.
CCATACATTACCGATACCGATTGCACAGCCTGCACTGAGAAGAATAAATCCCAGACGACTGCCTAAACGTTCTCTTTTCATGTTACCCCTCCCGGGAAAGTAAAATTACCCTGTCATTATAACACAACAGGGTAATTTTTTCAACTCAATATTTTTTCAGTTATTCAATTTTTCCCATTACAAGTGGGGAAATTTCGGGTTTAATGTGGCTGTATTCTATTGCAGACAAAAATGTTTCTTCCACTGTGTCAAATTTGTTTTCATCTGATGTAAACATTTCTGCAATTTTTTCACCCTCAGAAACTTCATCTCCCGTTTTCTTGTAAAGATATATTCCTGCTGTGAAATCAATTTCATCGCCTTTTTTCTCTCTTCCTGCACCCAGCTTTGCACAGGCTATGCCTACAGTTTCAGCGTTCATACAAGAAATAAAGCCATCTTTTTCAGCCCTGATTTCACGTGTATACTTTGCTTTTTCAAAGAGAGTTGTGTTGTAAATATAATTTTCATCTCCACCCTGAGATTTCACCATAAGAGCTAATTTTTCAAGTGCTTTTCCGTTAGCAATTACTTCTTCCACTTTTTCTTCAGGGTTTTCTGTTCCTGCCATACGAAGAAGCTCTGCACTGAGAACTTTACTCAGCAATGTGAAGTCTTCAGGTCCGTTACCTTTCAGCGTTTCTATTGCTTCAATAACTTCAATACTGTTACCTACGGCATTTCCGAGAGGCTTATCCATATCGGTTATGAATGCCTTAGTTTTTCTGCCTGCACCATTACCGATTTTCACCATTTCACAGGCAAGTTTTTCAGCATCCTCATATTTCTTCATAAAAGCACCACTACCGACTTTTACATCAAGGAGAATACAGTCACTGCCTGATGCAAGTTTTTTACTCATAATACTTGACGCAATAAGCGAAATGTTATCGACTGTTGCAGTAACATCCCTGAGTGCATAAAGCTCTTTATCTGCAGGAGCAAGATTCTTAGACTGACCTGCGATACAAAGACCGTGAGTGTTTACTATATCAAAAAACTTTTCAGGTTCTACTGAGGTGTTGAAACCTTTTATTGATTCAAGCTTGTCAATTGTGCCTCCTGTATGACCAA
>JAZRNJ010000221.1:0-3999 GCA_045648125.1 Acutalibacteraceae bacterium | reverse complement strand
GCTACAAGTAAAACAGCAAGAAAGGTTGAAGCTTCACCGAATTTTTTGCCGATTTTTGAAATAACAAATCCTGCAAGAACTACAAAAGCTGACAAAAGAATTATAAGAGCAACGTTTCTGCCTTCAAAAACAAATGTAAATTCATAAAGATTTTCAAATCCCATATATCTTCTCTCAGTCAGCAAAAGGCTTCTGAGGAAGAAGAACAGAATTATCATAACAGGTGCAAAACGTAAATTTTTATTTTCTTTTATTTTATTCATTTCGTCCACACCCCTTTAACTGAATATTGCAGTCAGATAACAAACAAAATAAAGTATTACGCAAACAGAAACAATGAGATTCTTTTTGCCGTACTCTTTTATTTCGTTGCAGATTTTAACAACTGCAGGATTTCCTTTTACAACAAAGTAAATCACAAGTCCTGCCTGAACAAAGATATTGTTGATAAAAAGTTTTGAAAACTCCCATGAAAGAATAAGCGGAGGAATAATAACTATAGGAGAAATTGCGCAGAGGAAATAAATAAATTTCTGGAACTTGTTTTCTTCTGCTTTCATAGTTTTTTTCCAGAAAACACCTGTAAGTGCACAAGCAGGAATTCCGAGGAAAATAACATTCATAGCAGTTTTCATACCCATTCCGTAATTTTTGAAGAAAATTTCAAAAGGATGAGCAAGAAGTGTTTCTACAGGCTCAAAGAAGTCCATAAGCCAATAGTCAAACAAAGCTTTAAGACTTTCCGGGAATTCGCCTGTATAACGAGCAAAATAGTAATCAACCATTTCCTGTGCATTTTCAAAACCTACCCATTTTTCAGAAATGGGAGCAAGGAGTGCAAGGGCAATAATTGAAATGTAAGCAACACCGCATACAATGCCGTTCTTTGCAGAAAAACCGCTTTCATAAAATTCCTGCAAAAGAATAATTGCAATAAGAATCATGCTTGTAAAAACGAAAATAGGATTGACTACGGTTGCAAGCATACAGATAAAAGGAACAATCCATTTTCCTATTTTTGTATCTGCTATATAAACAGAAATCAATGTCAGTGCCCACACAAGTTTGTCCAGTTTAATATCCATATAATAGAACTTATACGGCATAGGAATCATAAAAATCATAACTGCAACAAAGAGAACTATCGTCAATTTCTCTTTGTCGAATCTTACTTTGCTGAGAGCTTTACCGATACACAAAGACATCCCCAACATAAGCAGAGCAGAAAAGCCTGTCATAACCCAACGTGTCAGGTCATCAGAAACTGTATCTGCAAACCAACTGATAACTTCACCTACAAGACCTCTTGAAATATAGCCGTGGTCATAGGTGTAAAGATAATGAATGAGATAATAACCCTGTGCATGAGGCATAAGTTTTGCCAGAATGCAGTAGAGAAGATATCCTCCAAAAACTATAAACGGAAACAGATAACAGGCAATAGCCGATGAAAAAATTCCCGTCTTCGGAGAAAGATCTTTTTGTGTGTCCTTTTTAGAAAAAAGCATCTTGGTTCCCTCCTGAAAATATACATACTGATACAGATTTAATGATATCACAAATACATATTAAAGTCAATAGAAACACTTTCGGCATAACAAAAAACTCAGTGCCCGTAAGCACTGAGTTTTTATAAGATTCAAAATTATTCGTCGTCTTCGTCTTCTTCTCTTTTTTTCTTCATTTCTGCGATTTTTTCAGGCACGTTGTTGAGAAGATAAACAACACCTACAATAATTGCAGTTACAATGAAGATACCGCCGTAACCAAGACCGATATTGGGAAGTGCATCTAAAAAGTTCTGTACATTAAACATTTTCAATTACCTCCTTAGCTGTAGAACGCAAGGATAAGACCACCTGCGATAACAGATGCAATCTGTCCTGAAACGTTAACACCGATTGAATGCATGAGAAGGAAGTTCTGGTTGTCTTCCTCAAGACCCATTTTATGAACAACACGTGCTGACATGGGGAATGCAGAAATACCTGCAGCACCGATCATGGGGTTTATCTTGTTCTTCTTTGTGAAAAGGTTCATGAACTTTGCAAGCATTACACCACCAACTGTATCGAAAACGAAAGCTACAAGACCGAGACCCATGATGAGAAGTGTCTGGGGCTGAAGGAATTCGTTTGCAGTCATCTTTGATGCAATTGTGATACCGAGGAAAATTGTAATAAGGTTTGCAAGAACATTCTGTGCAGTTTCTGAAAGTGAGTTAAGAACACCACATTCACGGATAAGGTTACCGAACATAAGGAAACCGATAAGTGCAACAGAATCGGGTGCAATCATACCAACGATAATTGTAACAACGATGGGGAAAAGGATTTTTGTAGTTTTTGAAACTTTCTTTCCTTTGTAAGCCATCTTGATTTTTCTTTCAGCCTTTGTTGTGCAAAGTTTGATGATGGGGGGCTGAACGAGGGGTACGAGAGCCATATAAGAATAAGCCGCAACCATAATAGCAGGAAGATAGTTTGACTTAAGCATCTGTGCTACGAAAATAGCTGTAGGACCATCTGCTGCACCGATGATAGCGATTGATGCTGAATCATTGGGAGCAAAGCCTAAAAGTGAAGCCATACCGAGTGTAAAGAAAATACCGAACTGTGCCGCTGCACCGAAGAACATCAGTTTCGGATTAGTAAGCAACGGTTCAAAGTCAATCATTGCACCGATACCGATGAAAAGAATAAGGGGGAAAAGTTCGTGATATTCAATACCTACATTGAATAACGCATCAATAACATTCTTTGCACCTGATTCAGGCAGGTTGACAAGAATTGCACCAAAGCCCATGGGCAGAAGAAGTGAGGGTTCCATTTCCTTCTTGATAGCAAGGAAAATCAGCAAACCGCCGATTGCCCACATAATAAGAAGCTTAGGCTGGTCGACAAGGGATAAAAGGGTTTCGTATAATACTTCCATAAAACATCCTCCGTTTTAATATTGCGATAAACAAGATTTTCAAATCCACGTTATACCATTTTAAATTATATTCAAAAACATTTACTGTGTCAAGAAATTAATCGTCAGTTTAATGCAGAATTACTTCCATCATTCTGTATTAAAATAGGTTATTTTTCACATAATATTATTGTTTTCAAGATATTTTCAAAAAAAGTATTGACAAAGTGAAAATATTATGATATCATAACTTACGCTTTGAAAAGCGAATGACAAACACGGAGAGATACCGAAGTGGTTATAACGGAACGGTCTTGAAAACCGTCGTACGGCAACGTACCGTGGGTTCGAATCCCACTCTCTCCGCCATCTTACAAACAAACAGCAAATCTCGGTTTGCTGTTTTATACTTTAAAGAGAAGTAACGCTACCAATGGAGAAGTACTCAAGTTGGTGACGAGGCGCCCCTGCTAAGGGCGTAGGTCGGGTAACCGGCGCAGGAGTTCGAGTCTCCTCTTCTCCGCCAAAACGAAAATCCGTTCTCGCAAGAGGGCGGATTTTCGTTTTGTACTATTCATTTTTCATTATTCAATATTCATCATTCATTATCAAAAAACGTCTCCTTTTTTTCACAAAAGGAGACGTTTTTGCTGTAAATATTTAATTAACCGATAACCTTATCTTTAATTTCCTGAACTGCAAGTGAAGCAAAGTCTGCAATTGTCATTGAACCGATATCGCCCTGTCCTCTCTTACGAACAGAAACAGTACCTTCTTCTGCTTCTTTATCACCGATAACGAGCATGTAAGGAATCTTTTCAAGCTGTGCTTCACGGAGTTTGTAACCCAGTTTTTCACTTCTTGTGTCAACATCAATTCTTTCAACACCTGCTTCTTCAAGTGCTTTCTTAACTGCATAAGCTGCGTCCTGATGTCTGTCTGCAATGGGAACAATTCTTACCTGTTCGGGTGAGAGCCAGATGGGGAATGCACCTGCATATTTTTCAATAAGAAGAGCAAGTGTTCTTTCGTAACAACCGATTGAAGTTCTGTGGATGATGTAGGGGTTTTTCTTTGTACCGTCAC
>JAZRNJ010000220.1:0-7028 GCA_045648125.1 Acutalibacteraceae bacterium | reverse complement strand
CCTCCGACTTCTTGATGACAGAGCACTGGAAAGAAAAATAAAAAATAAAGAATTTGACATTGCTTTCACAGGAATTACGGCAACAAACGAAAGTGCACTCAGCTTTCTCAGCAGATTCTCAACTGATAACCCGTCAAACGATTTCGGCTTCAGCTCCAGAAAGTTTGATTTGTTACTGGAATCAGTCAACAGCACCTCTTCTTCTGAATCAGGTATCGAAAACTGCAGAAATGCAGAACAGCATCTGACAGATATGTGCGTGGCGATTCCCGTATGGGGCGAAAGTTCATATCTTGCACTCGCTGAAAAGGTCACAGATATTTACTCAATAGAAGCAGGTACAGTACCGATTTTCATCAGTGGCTTGAAAAAATAACAATGAAAATGTATAAATTTTGCACAAATTATAAAATTTTTACTGAAAAGTGTTGCAAAATTTTTGAAAATAGTGCATAATTATCATTAGCATATAAGAATGTGCACCGAAAGGAGATGGTGTCAGAAATGTCTCAGGACACAGAAGTAAAAACAGTACAAACAGGCGGTGAGGATTTACCCACAGCATCCGGCGGTAGCGTTTTCGGCAAAAGATACGTAGGTGCTAAAGAACTCATCACACTGTTCGTCACAGGTGAAGTTAACAAATTCAACCTTGAAGGTTATTTGTCTTACTTTATGCTCAACGTTTTCGGTCTTGACTCAAGAATCATCGCTGCATTCGCAGTTGCAACTCTTGCATGGGACCTTATCAACGACTCAATTTTCGCTTACATAGTTGACAGAACAAGAACACGTTTCGGTAAGTTCAAGCCTTGGGCTTTTGCAACTATCGGTCCATACGCTGTTGCTTGTATCGCTTTGTGGGTAACACCTTTGTTTATCGGTGACCAGAACTGGGGTCCCCTTTCCTGGCAGAAAATTGTTATCTATTGCGTAATTTCAATCCTTAAAGAAACCATAGGTACTCTTTATTCTTGTGCTGTCAACGGTCTTAACGCAACTTACACACCGAGTATTGACGACAAGGCTGCTCTTATTGCACTTGATAATATCGGTGACTTCGAAAAAGTTCCCGGTTATGCAATGGTTCTTCTTCTTGACCTTGCAGCAGTAGGTGCTATCGGCATCTCAGTTGAAAATGTTTACATCTTCATGGGTGCAGGTACAGTTCTTGTTTCTATGGCAGGTATGTTTGTACGTATATGCGTCATTAAAGAGCGTATCGTTCAGGTTGAAGAAAAGCCCAAACTTATTGACGGTCTGAGAAACTTCTTCGGCAACAAGCTTCAGGTTCTTCTTACACTTTCCGATATTCTTTCAGCATTCGGTAATGTTGGTGGTCCTTTCTCAAACATGTTCTGGCTTGACGTTATGGGTTCAGCTTCACTCCAGGTTATCTGCGGTGTTCCTGCATCACCCCTTACATACGTTTCATACATGTATCTTCCCAAACTCCGTAAGAAGTTCTCAACAAAAACTCTTTGGATTATGTCACGTTTAGTGCCTGAAATCGGTTGGATTGTTGCTTTCGTAGTAGGCTTCAACAACCTTGATAACCTCTGGGTTATGATTCCTGCACTTATGTTCCGTGAAATGTGTATTTCAGCCGTTTACTCAATCGGTAAGGTTATTCCTCAGCTTATGCAGCAGGAAATCATCGACTACGGTGAATGGAAAACAGGTAAGCGTACAGAAGCTATGACAAGCTTCATTTCAGGTCTTGCAACAAAGATTGTTAACCAGGTTCAGAACGCTATCTCAACTGCAGTTGTTTCTTTCATCGGTTACGAAGCAGGTGTTGGTACTGTTCAGACAATGAAAACAAAACAGGCTATCTTTGCTATGTATTCTGTTATCCCCATTGTGCTTGGTATCTTTGCTTACATTCCCATGTTCATGTACAAACTTGATGACAAAACAAAGACTATTATGTACCACGAACTTACAGAACGTCGTGCTAACATCATCAAAAAATCTCAGGAAAACGCACTTAATGTTTCAGCTGAAACAGCAACTGAAGAAGCATAACAAACAAGTAAACAAATAAAAAAAGGGAGAGCATCATGCTCTCCTTTTTTTATCTTACTTCAAGTATCTTTCTCAGCGTCGGTTCAATTATATTTGCCATACGCAGAAAACCGAGGCTGTTGGGATGAACACCATCAATTGTGCAGAGGTATCTTTCCTCAGGACCGTAAAACTCTTCACCGTCAATAAAATAGACGTTTCTGTCACCATTTTCAAGAGCATTGAGATATGTCTGTTTAATAACAGAAGCACGTTCATCGTTTACTTCATCATAAATTTCCTTTGGCATTGTCATAATCACAATGGGAAGATAAGGATGAACTTCTCTGATTCTTTTAAAGAAAGGCTCATGAGTTTTTCTCAGATGCTCAGCATCGGGTGCATTGTGGTCGTAGTCAAAAACAAACATACTCATATCAAGAGTGTTTATAAAGTCAGCCATAGGCAATTCACCTTTTGCACTTCCTGAAAAACCGAGGCAGTAAAAATCAGCATCAAGCCTTGAAGAGAGAATTGAGGTGTAGGAATTTTTTACATTACTGCAACAACCACCCTCTGTAATTGATGAACCGTAAAAAACAATCGGCTTATATCTGTAAGGGGTTGGCTCTTCAATGAGAGCATCATCTTCAATTTCAACGGTAATATCTTCAATTTTTTCGTTTCTTGCAAGGTAAATTGTAATGTCTTCCATCTCACTACCCTTGTCAAAGGTCGCTTCAAAAGAGAATGTCTGCAGGTTATATGGTGTCACTAGACCGAGAAAACGAGGCATCTTTCTGTCACCTGCAAGAACATCAAAGGACTGACAACTGAAAACGGACATTCCTGCATCAGGACCTAAAGTCCTGAACTTTGCTTTTACTGTAAATTTCTTTGAATTTGTCCTGAAGCAGAGCCTTCCTCCGGGACATCTCTTTCCGAAAAATTCAAGAGTGGGCACTTTTTCGACAACTTCATCGGGCAATCGTTCAAGTTTTCCGTTTTCTTCAAAAAGAGGAAGTCCGAAAATTTTTATAGGATAATCCTTGTAACTGAAGGCTCTCATTGCATTTCCTCCTTACGGATTGTTTTTTCACTAAATTATAGAGGACTGAAAATACTTTTCAGTTTCTTTTTTATCTTCAGACAGTTGCTGTGCCAATTCTTCAGGGGATGAAAATTTTCTTTCTTCCCTTAAAAATTTGCAAAGGGTTACTCTCACCTTTTTGCCGTATAAGTCCCCGTCAAAATCGAAAAGATGAGTTTCGCTTCTCACATCATCTTCGGGAAAAGTGGGACGGGAGCCGATGTTTGTAAATGCGTGGTAAACTTTCCCATCAACTTCTGCTGTTGATGCATAAACTCCGAATTTTGGAAGCACAAGTTCAGGTGGAAAATACTGATTTGCAGTGGGGAAGCCCATCTGTCTGCCCCTTTTCTGACCGTGAACCACTTCAAAAGAATATGAAAAATCCTTTGTCATCAGTTTGTTTGCTTTTTCAACGTCACCTGTTTGCAGAAGTTCTCTCAGTTTACTTGAGTTGACTTTTTCTCCATCAACAAAGGTTTCCTCGTTGACAAAAACTTCAATCCCCTCTTCTTTGCAGAGTCTTTCAAGGTCTTTTGCATCTGCAGTAGCACCTTTACCGAAATGGTAATTGAAACCGCAGAAAACTGCCTTTGCACCCAAATTTTCTTTGAGAACAATTCTCACAAATTCTTCTGCAGAAAAGTTTTTGTATTCATCAAAAGAAAGAACTTCTGTTTCAAGACCGATTTTTTCTATTTCAGTTATCTTCTCCTCATTTGTCTGGAGAAGTCTTATTTTTTTGCCGAAAAATGTTTTCGGATGTACGTCAAATATAAGAGCAACAGCCCTGACATTTCTGTCAAGGCTATAATTATACGCTTTTCTGAGAACTGCTCTGTGACCTGCGTGAAGTCCGTCAAAGTTGCCAAGAGCAATTGCAGAATATTCAGTTTCAGGTGTTTTCTTATTTTTCATTGTAAACACGCTTAACTTTCAATTGATTTTTTTCTTCGTCATATTCACCTATGCCGAGGAATTTTCCCTCAGGTGAATATACCCTGTAGAAACCTTCCTCAAAACTTGCTTTCAGTCTTCCTGCGTCAAGTTCACCACCGTTTGAGAAACGGACAGCCTGTTTTTCGCTTACTTTGATTTCAGGATAAACAGAAAGAAGTCTGTCAACGGGAAGAAGAATTTCTGTTTGTCTTCCCTCTTCACAGATTTTTTCAATTTCTTCAAAAGTAAGACAAGATGAAATATCAATGTTATTTGCCATTGTTCTGCGAAGTTTTTTAAGTGTACAGGGAACACCAAGTTTCTCTCCTATATCATTACAAAGAGAGCGTATGTAAGTTCCGTTTGAACAGAAAACTTCAATTTCAAACTCGTTTTCTTCTGCATTATGAGAAAGAAGTTCAAGTTTTTTTATTGTAACAGGTCTTTCCTCACGTTCTACTTCAACACCCTGACGAGCAAGGTCATAAAGTCTTACACCGTCTTTTTTCAGTGCCGAATACATGGGAGGTACTTGCATAATATCTCCTCTGAAATGTGGAAGAACTGCTTCAAATTCTTCACGGGAAACTTTTTTATCACTTTCTTCAAGGACATTTCCCGTAATATCAAGAGTATCGGTTGCGATACCGAATTTTATCACTGCAGTATATGATTTTTCATGGCTTGGAATAAGCTCAATAAACCTTGTAGCACCACCCAAAGCCACAGTCATAACACCTGTTGCCATAGGATCAAGAGTGCCCGTGTGACCTGCTTTCTTTTCGCCCATAAGACGTGACATTCTTTTGACTGCGAAAAACGATGTTATGTTTTCGCCTTTATCAAAACACACAAATCCTGTCATTTTTCCAGATACTCCGAAACTTTAGAAATTATTTTTTCTTTTACTTCACTGAGTGTGCCTTCAACCTGACAACCTGCTGCTCTTGCGTGACCTCCGCCTCCGAGCATTCCGCAGATTTTTGAAGCATCAACAGGCTCAAGTGTTCTCAGGGAAACTTTGAAAGTGCCGTCAGTTTTTTCTCTGATGAAAACACCGATATCAACACCTTCAATCTGCCTTGTTTTTGAAGCAAGGGGATCAGTTTCACTTTCATCTGAACCACTTTTTTCATACATGTCAAGTGTGAGATGAGTCATTGCACATCTGCCCTCAAAATGCATTTCAAGAGTGTCCATAACAAGCCTTTCAAGAATAACATAAGATTTTGTTTTTGTATCAAACATTATTCTGTTAATAAGTGCACCGTCTGCACCTTTTTCAACAAGGTCTGCGGCAAAACGGTAGGTCTGTGCTGATGTATTTGAATATCTGAAACAACCTGTATCTGTTGAAATGCCTGTATAAAGACAGTCTGCGATTTTCTTGTCAAACTCAGTTCCCATTGTAATGAGAACTTTGTAAATAATTTCACATGCTGCAGCAGCAGTATCTTCAAGAAGAAGATTTTCACATTCCACACAGTTTGAGGGATGATGGTCAATTGCGAGATTGATTTTATCTCCGTATTTTTCCCTTACATCCATGTCAAGAAGTTTTACGTCTGCCACGTCAACTGACACCACAAACTCAGGTTCAAAATCCTCTTTGCCCAAGTCATCAAAAAGATAATTATACTTTTTACCTGTGTTAAGAGGACGAAGAACCTCTGCTTTTTTGCCTTGCTTTCTGAGTGCTCGGAGCAATGCGTAGCCGCACCCTAACGTGTCACCGTCAGGGTTTGAATGAACAAGAATTATAATATTGTCGTGTTTTTTCAGCATGTCTGCTGCTTCTGTGACATTAATCCTCATCTGCGTCTACCTTTATATCATCAAGCATTTTGAAAATTTTCATACCGTGTTCAACCGAGTCGTCAGCAACAAATTTAAGTTCGGGACTTTTTCTCAGTCTGAGTCTTCTTGTTACTTCGCCTCTTATCAAACCCTGTGCACCATTGAGACCTTTTACTGCATTCTGTGCAGTTTCAATGCCTTCAAGTGCACTGACATAAACCTTTGCAAAAGATGCGTCTGAACTTACGTCAACACGTACAACAGTAAGCATTTTTCCGCTGACACGAGGGTCTTTAAGTTCACGGATAACTGCAACTATTTCACGTCTGATGTCCTCTGACACTCTCTGTACTCTGTGTCCTGCCATTAATCTCTGTACTCCTCTATTACATAAACTTCAAATACATCGCCCACTTTGATGTCGCTGTATTTGTTAAGACCGATACCGCATTCGTAACCTGAGTTGACTTCTTTAACGTCATCCTTTTCACGACGAAGAGATGCAATTTCATCTTCAGCGATAACGATACCGTCACGGATAATTCTGATTTTTGAGCCTCTTGCTACCTTACCGTCCTGAACGTAGCTACCTGCAATGTTACCAACAGAAGAAATTTTGATAACATTTCTGACTTCAACGTTACCGATAATAACTTCTCTTGTTTTTGCATCAAGCATACCTTTCATAGCTGCTTCCATTTCTTCGATGCAATCGTAAATAATTCTGTAAGTTCTGATTTCAACGCCGTCACGTTCAGCATTTGTTTTTGCAACAGGGTCAGGTCTTACGTTGAAGCCAACGATAAGAGCACCTGAAGCATTAGCAAGCATAACGTCTGATTCGTTAATTGCGCCTACACCATTGTGGATAACGCGTACTCTTACTTCTTCATTTGAAAGTTTTTCAAGGTTCTGTTTAACAGCTTCTGCAGAACCCTGAACGTCAGCTTTAACAATAATGCTGAGTTCTTTCATTTCGCCCTGCTGAATTGAATCAAAGAGGTTATCAAGAGTAACTTTCTGAACTGCACCCCATTTAGCTTCTTTGATTTCATCTTTACGCTGTTCAACAAGAGTACGTGCAAGTTTTTCATCACTTACTGCGTCGAATGTGTCGCCTGCCTGAGGAACTTCAACAAGACCCATAATTTCAACAGGAACTGAAGGACCTGCTTTCTTGAGTTTCTTGCCTTTT
>JAZRNJ010000219.1:0-8676 GCA_045648125.1 Acutalibacteraceae bacterium | reverse complement strand
CCCCGATAACGGAGAAAGACTTATTGACCTGACACAGTTCAAAAATTGCACATCTGTCCTTGACCTTATTTACAATCCTCTTAAAACTCCTTTGCTTCTTGATGCAGAGGAAATGGGAATAAACTTTTCAAACGGACTTGTGATGCTTGTGGCTCAGGCTGTTAAAAGTGCAGAGCAGTTTATGAAAACAGAAATCCCTGAGGAAAAGATTGATGAGGTATATAATTCACTTCTTTCAGACAGAAAAAATATTGTCTTAGTCGGGATGCCAGGTAGCGGAAAATCAACTATAGGAAAGTTACTTGCAGAAAAAACAGGCAGAAGTTTCTTTGATACTGACAAAATGATTGAGGAAAGAGAAAATAAAAAAATTCCTGAAATTTTCGCAGAAAAGGGCGAAGAATATTTCAGAAATGTTGAAAGTGAATGTGTAAAAGAAGCGTGTAAAAAAATGGGTGTTGTAATTGCCACAGGTGGTGGCGCAGTTCTCAGAAAAGAAAACCGTGATGCAATGAGACAGAACGGGGAAGTTATTTTTCTTGAAAGAGATATTGCTTCACTTGCGACGGAAAACAGACCTCTTTCATCAAGTGAAGAAAGACTGAGAAGTATGCAGGAAATAAGAAATCCTATTTATAATGAAATTGCTGATTTCAAAGTGAAAACAAATGATAATGCAGAAATCACTTTAAGTGAGGTGGAAAAATGCGTATTTTAGTAATCAACGGGCCTAATCTCAACATGTTAGGAATAAGAGAACCTGATATTTACGGCAAAAAAACATATAAAGACCTTTGTGAAATGATAGAAAATTTTGCAGAAAGAAGTAATATAGAGGTTGACCTTTATCAGTCAAATTATGAGGGAGATATTGTAAAAAAAATTCAATCGGCCTACGGAAATTTTGATGGTATCGTAATCAACCCGGCTGCCTATACGCACACGTCCGTTGCAATTCTCGATGCACTCAAAGCCGTAGGAATCAGAACATGTGAAGTTCACATTTCAGATGTAAACGAAAGAGAACCGTTCCGTAAACTTTCCTACGTTTCATACTATGCACAAAAGTCATTCATCGGTATGGGCTTTGAAGGCTATATCGAAGCAATAAAATATCTTATCACTTGAAATTTAAAGAAAAAGGTAGATTTACTTTTATGGCAAATCTACCTTTTTGTTATATTTTGAACTTTGGTATTGCTATTATTCGAGTTTTGGAATATAATGATACTATGAATTTTGCAAGGGGTGAAAACTATGGAGGTTATGTCTGCGAAAGAAGCTGCATTTAAGTGGGGGATATCGCAAAGACGCGTGGCTGTTTTGTGTTCTGAAAAAAGAATTGATAATGCAGAATTAAAGGGCAATATGTGGTTGATTCCTGCAGATTCAGAAAAACCAATAGATGCGAGAAGTACTCGTTACAACAAAACTGAAGAAAAAACAGTCAAACCTTTCTTGAAATGGGCAGGCGGTAAAGGTCAGCTTCTTAAAGAAATAGAATGCTACTATCCGTTTGATGGTGGTAAAATCACAAAATATGCTGAACCATTTGTTGGCGGTGGTGCAGTATTATTTGATGTTTTAAGTAAATATGACTTAGAGCAGATTTACATTAGTGATATCAATGCTGAACTTATAAACACATATCGTATTATACGTGATGATATTGATGCTCTTATTGAAATGCTTTATGGTATGAAAAATGAATTTATACCGTTAGATAATGATGCACGAAAAAAATACTATATGGAAAAAAGAGAGCGTTTCAATGATTTAAAAGTTAACGGAAACGAGAATATAAACATCGAAAAAGCTGCATTGATGATATTCTTGAATAAGACATGTTTTAATGGGCTGTTCAGAGTTAACAAAAAAGGTTTGTTTAATGTACCTATGGGTTCATATAAGAATCCTATGATATGTGATGAAGTAAATCTTCGAGCAGTATCAGAGAAATTACAGAAGGTTACTATCGTATGCGGTGATTACAGAGAATCGGCCGATTTCATTGATGAAAATACATTCGTTTATTTTGACCCTCCATACAGACCAATTACTGATACAGCAAGTTTTACAGCTTACACTGAAAACTTATTCAATGATGAAGAACAAATTGAACTTGCTCGATTTGTAGATGAAATGCATAAAAAAGGTGCCAAAGTGGTAATTAGTAATTCAGATCCTAAAAACTCAAATACAGAAGATGATTTCTTTGATAATATCTATTCGGCTCATAATATCAAAAGAGTTGAAGCAACAAGAATGATTAACTGTAATAGTGAAGCAAGAGGAAAGATAAAAGAGCTTCTTATTTCTAATTTTTAAGGAGAAAATTTATGAATAGAGATTTTAATACTTGGTTATCAGGTTTCCGTGATAGTATTGCTGATTATGGCTACTACATAGATTTTGAAAAAGTTCACAGAAATGTGGAGAGTGTAAAAATTGAACTAAATATTTTAAATTCTCTTATAGGTTCAAAAAATATTGAAGAAGATTTTGAGGATTTATTGAAAAAATATCCTGAAGTACTGAAATGCATCCCCTTGCTTTTAGCGGTAAGAGCAAATGAAATTTATTGTCAGGACAAGAACGGTGGATATTTATATCAATTCAACGGATTGTCGTCCAATAGTGATAGTTACAAATATTTTATGAGAGAAACCGGCCTGTTTGATTTGTTGGAGAATCATATTGTTAACAACTTGGTAGATTATGCTACAGGTGTTGAAACCGGTCTTGATTCTAACGGTCGTAAAAATCGCGGCGGACATCTTATGGAAGATTTAGTTGAGAGCTTCATTCAAAAAGCAGGATTCATTAAAGATGTCAATTATTTCAAAGAAATGTATATTTATCAGATAACAGATAAGTGGGATATAGATTTATCTGCCATTTCAAACAAAGGAAAAATGGAAAAGCGTTTCGATTTCGTAATCAAAACGCCCGATATGATTTATGGTATCGAAACCAACTTCTATGGTAGTGGCGGAAGCAAATTAAATGAAACAGCACGTAGTTATAAAACTCTTGCTTGGGAAACCGAAGAAATAGACGGATTTACGTTCGTTTGGTTTACGGATGGCAAAGGTTGGACAAGTGCACGAAATAACCTCGAAGAAACATTTGATGTTATGCAGCACATTTACAATATCAAGGATTTAGAAGAAGGAGTAATTAGTGAGGTTTTTAAATAATGGCTAAGAAAATAACCAAGTGGGAACCTGACGATTTTGAACTTGAGATGACGACTCATTGGACCTTTCCGAAAAGAGGAGATTGGGCAACCCACGATGCAAAATGGCGAGGAAATTGGTCTCCCTACATACCACGAAATATAATGCTTCGTTATTCTCAGGAAAATGATTTGGTTCTTGATCAATTTGCTGGTGGCGGAACCACTCTTGTTGAAGCCAAGCTGCTTAACAGAAACATAATCGGTGTTGATGTAAATGATGTTGCACTTGCTCGTTGCAGAGAAAAAACAGATTTTGAGCGCGAAGGTGCAAATGGTAAGGTTTATTTACATAAAGGAGATGCACGAAATCTTGATTTTATTCCTAATGAAAGCATCGATTTAATATGTACTCATCCACCATATGCAGATATCATTCAATATAGCGAAGATATACCTGAAGATTTGTCCTTGTTGAAAGTTGAAGATTTCCTTGAAGAAATGAGAAAGGTGGCTGCAGAGAGCTACCGTGTTCTGAAGAAGAACAAGTTCTGTGCAGTCCTTATGGGTGATACACGTCAAAAAGGTCATATGATACCTATGTCTTTTGATGTTATGCGAATCTTTGAAGATGCAGGATTCAAACTTAAAGAGCTGATTATCAAGGAACAGCACAACTGCAAAGCTACAGGATATTGGAAAACAAATAGTGTTAAGTATAACTTTTTGTTAATTGCACATGAATATTTGTTTGTATTCAGAAAATAAAGACATATCTCCTTTCTTTTAATATCTTTCCGTTTTCGGTAAATAATATAAAAATGAAAGGAGATTTTTTATGATAGAAAAAGATACAATAAGACTTCTTCGCGAGTGCGATGCAGGGGTGAAAATGGGAGTTTCTTCAATTGACGATGTGCTTAAATACGTAAAAGACGAAAAATTAAAAGCATATCTTGAAGAAAGCAAAACAGAACATGAAGACCTTGACCGTGATTTGCAGGAACTTCTTGATAAATATGGTGATGAGGGCAAAGACCCTAACCCTATGGCAAAAGGTATGTCATGGGTAAAAACAAACGTGAAACTTGCTTTCAATGAGTCAGACAAAACAATTGCAGACCTTATTACAGATGGTTGTAATATGGGCGTGAAATCCTTGGGTAAATATCTCAATGAATATAAAGCGGCAGATGAAAAGTCAAAAGATATCTGTAAAAAACTTATGGACCTTGAGGAAAAGCTTACAGTTCAGATGAAAGATTTTTTGTAATTTAACATGCAAATCAATTGAATTTTCGTAGGGGGCGATGCCAACATCGACCAGTTTAAAATCACGTAAAACCTTTCGGGATGATGTGGGCATCATTCCCTACAAATTATAATTTACCAAAATCACAGCAAAACCTCTCCTTACTCAGGAGAGGTTTTTTACGCGGATTTATTTTTTCTTCATTTCAATAAGGTCTCGGTATGAGATGAGTGTGATTCCGTTTTCTTTGAGAATTCTGTGAGTTTCGGGGTCATTCATAAGGTTGTATTCCCATACTCTGTCCTGCCACGAGCCTACAATGCTTTTAAGTTCATCTGTTTCTTTTGCAGGATGAACGAAAGTTTCTGTAACTCCATCAGGAAGGTCTGTCCATATTTTAAGAATTGTATTACGGTAATGCTCATATCCGTTTGAACGCAGTTCCTTTGTCCAGTCAGGGAAAAGGAGATAATCAGGGAGAATTACTTTGTACTGCTTTGACCAAAGACGGGAGATAAGTGTTGATGCCCAATAAAGAGGATAATGTGTACCTGCAGGGCAGATTCTCTTGTCGTGGTTTGTGTACATTCTGTAAGCATAGCCGAGTTCTCCACACACACGAAGTGACATTTTAAGCAGACTGAATCTGCCGGTGTAATGACCGTAAAGTGAACCCATGTGATTGTCAAGATGAGATGGCTTGAAGCCGTTGTCTGTTGCCTTTTTTATCTGAGCACGGATTTCTTTTTCAAGCTCTTTTATGTCAGCGTTTTTTTCAACTTCCGTACTCGAACGCCACATGTAACCTTCGGCATTTCTGAGACTTTTTCCATCTGACAAAGGCGACCAACGACAGTTTTCCCATTCATTTGTCATTGTGAGATGTACGCCGATTGCATATTCAGGATTCGCTTTTGCAAATTCCATTGCATCGTCAGCTGCAGGACAAGGCATCATGATAGTTGAAGATTTAAGTCTGCCGTTTCTGAAGAGCTCTTCAACAGCATCATTGGCAGATTTGCAAAGTCCGTAGTCATCCGCATTTATAATAAGATATTTTGCCATGAAATCAACATCCTTTCTGAATTTAATATACATAATTACAAGATTTATGTCAATGAACAAAATGAAAATTTTAACAATAATTTGATTATTTTGTTTTAATATGTTAAAATACTATTGTTTTCGGGGAAACAGGTGAAAATCCTGTACGGGCCCGCCGCCGTGAGGTGCATTTTTGAATTTTTCATTTCTGCCTGATGCCGCAAATCAGGGACAAGCCATTGGAGTATTTTATTCTGAGAAGGTGAAATGAAAAGCACCGAGTCGAAATATCCGATTACAGAAAAGGTTTCGTCAGTATTGCGAGTGCCAAGAAGAAACCAATATAATTTAAAAGGAGAATACAAATTATGAAAACAACACATTTAAAACGTGTGTTGCCGGTAGTCCTTTGTGTTGTGCTTATTGCGGCTATGGCACTTTTTACAACAGGTTGTAACGGTAACACTAAAACCCCTGAAACCACAACGGGTGTTCAGGAAGAAGTGAAAGTCCTTGGTGAAGGTGAAAAGATGTTTGCATTTGAGGTCATTGACGGCGACAAAAACGTGACTTCATTTGAAATTCACACCGACAAGGAAATTGTAGGCGATGCACTTTCCGAATTAGGACTCATCGCAGGTGAAGAAGGTCCTTATGGTCTTTATGTCAAGGAAGTAAACGGCATTACTGCTGACTATGACAAAGATGGTACTTACTGGGCATTCTACGTTGACGGTGAATACGGATTGACAGGCGTTGACGTGACTGAAATTGAAGAGGGCAGAGTTTATTCGTTCAGGGTGGAAAAAGGTTGAAGATAAACATTAAGGAAACCGTAATTTTTGCAATGCTTGGTGCTCTGATGTACATGTCAAAATGGTTGATGGAATTTCTGCCCAACATACATTTAATCGGAGTCATTATTGTTGCAATTACGGTGGTTTACAGAAAAAAAGCGTTGTACCCCATTTATATTTTTGTCTTTGTGGCAGGGCTCTTAGGAGGCTTTTCTGCATGGTGGGTTCCTTACCTTTACATCTGGACAATTCTGTGGGGAATGACAATGCTTTTGCCGAAAAAAATACCTGTGAAAATTGCTCCTGTAATTTATATGGTGGTATGCTCTTTGCACGGATTTCTTTACGGCATTTTTTACGCTCCTGCACAGGCACTCATGTTTGGCCTTGATTTCAAAGGAACACTTGCATGGATTGCAGCGGGATTACCTTTTGATATCACCCACGGCATCAGCAATTTCCTCTGTGGAATATTGATTGTACCTCTGATACATGCAATACGTCTTGCAGATAAAACTTCAAAAAACTAAAAAAATAAAGGTGGTTAAAAGGGAGAAATCCCGATTAACCACCGATTTTTATTTTTTGATTAACTTATCAACGTCTTTGAGATTGATTCTTTTGGATACGATATATGTACGTCTTTTTTGTTTGCCTTTGTCGGTTTTCTGAGTTCCTTCTTTCATTTCCTCAGGAGAGAAAATACCGTAAGATGAAGTGACAATTGTGCCGTCAGAAAGGACAACGTTTCCGCAGTAACCTGTGTCTCCGTTTGCAGGAAGCGCAGGGACATCCTGATTATCCAGATATGTGTGTGTGATTTTGATTCGGTACTGACCTTCTTTCCCTTTCTTCAGGTCTTCGTAAGTACCTACCCATGCAACCCAACCTTCAGAATACCATGTTCTTTTAACAGGTTCAACATTATTCTTTTTGTAAGCCTCTTTGTTTCTTTCAATTGAACGGAAAGTGATGAACAGTCTGCCGTCGGGAGTGTAATCAGCCTTATGTCTTTCACCGTTGAGAGAAACGGGTGCTTCAACAGGTTCAGACCATGTTTTGCCCTCATCACGTGAAAACATCAGAAGGCTTGTACAGCGTTTTTTGTTACATCTTGCAACAAGGCATATTTCATCGCCTTCGCCCATATCAGAACGTATTGCTTCAACCTCGCAGATACCTGCGAACTTTTCGTATTTGCGGTATTTTGCAAGATATTTTTCAGGCTTTGACCAATGATAATCACCGTTTTCATCAAAGGTGAGAATGGTTTTGAAATTTTCAAATTTACTGTTATGGAAAAGAGCCATCCATTTGTCAACGAATTTTCCGTTTTCTTTTAGGCGTGTGAGAGATGCCATTGAAACAACGGGAATTGTGGGGAAGTCTGAGTTATTGTCATAGAAAAGTTTGAATTCAGACCATGTTTCACCCTCATCATCAGAAATTGAACAGTTAAATCCACCGGGAGTAGGAGTGCCCGGCCATTTGGGATTTCCTGAAATGAGAATTAACTTTTCCTTGCCGTCTGTAAACTGTAAACGGTAAACAGTAGGTGTTTCAAGAGATTTCTCCCATGATACGGGAGGATTTTTTATTTCTTCAGTATATGTTTTGCCACCATCAACAGAAATTTTTGAAATAATTCTGCCTTTGCCGTGACCTTCGGGATAAAAGGTAAGAACGTTTCCGTTGTTAAGTAAAACAGAGTCAGGATGACCTAAGTATGCTGAAGAATCGTCAACGGTAACGTTTTCATAAAGATAACTCAATTCGTCAGGAGTGTTTTCAGGTTTTACTGATAAATCAATCTGAGGTATTGAATAATAGGGAACATTTTTCTTGAATTTTCTGCTGAAGAAAAGCATAAATCTCACCTTTCATTTTGTTTGTTGAAATGATTATATCATAGAGTTAAAAAGTTATCAACAAAAAATCCCCTTGAAGGGGATTTTCGTTGAAATTATTTTTTATACTGGTCAAGGTTGAATTTTTCACCACAACCGTAGTTTTCGTAAACGTAGTCGATATCTTTATCGCCTCTGCCTGAAAGACAAGCAAGAATTGAACCTGTTTTGTGTTCTTTAGCGTATTTGATAGCATAAGCCACAGCGTGTGAACTTTCAATTGCAGGAATGATACCTTCGTAGCGTGAAAGGAGGAAGAAGGCTTCCATTGCTTCTTCGTCTGTGATAGCATCGTAGTGAACTCTGCCTGCATCTTTAAGGTATGCATGTTCAGGACCTACACCGGGGTAGTCAAGACCACTTGCAATTGAGTAAACGGGGAGGGGTTCACCGTTTTCGTCCTGAAGAAGATAACTTTCAAAGCCGTGAAGTTTACCTTTTGTGCCGAATTTCATTGTTGCAGCATGGCCGCCTACATTGCCGCCTTTGCCGAGAGGT